>JANNDF010000420.1:0-3176 GCA_031387445.1 Planctomycetia bacterium | reverse complement strand
CCCTTCCAGCACGGCGGTGCTGTCGCCGAGTTGTTTGGCCGGCGCGCCGAAGCGGTCGAGCATCGCCAGCCACAGGTTGTTCAGCGGGGTGTCGGCCTTGTAGCGGAGGTGGCGACCGGACTTGATCGTGCCGCCCCCGCGGCCGACCAGCAGCAGCGGCAGGTCGTGGTGGGCGTGCTGGTTCGGGTCGGCGATGGCGCTGCCGAAGGCGATCATGCAGTTGTCGAGCAGGGTGCCATCCCCCTCCTTGACGGCCTTCAGCTTGCCCGTCAGGTACGCCAACTGTGTGACCAGGTAGTTGTTGATGAGCTTGAGCTTGTCCAGGTTGTCCGGCTTGTTCTGGTGGTGCGAGATGGTGTGGTGCCCCTCGTTCACCCCCACCATGCGGTACTTCTGCTCGCTCCCCTCGCGGCCGAGCATGAACGTGCTGATGCGGGTGGTGTCGGTCTGGAAGGCGAGCACCATCAGGTCGCACAGCAGGCGGATGTGCTCGGTCAGGTCGGCCGGGACGCCGGGCGGGCGGGACACGTCGTCGGGCAGCACGGTCGTGGACAGCGGCTCGACGCGGGTCATCCGCTTCTCCAGTTCCCGCACGCTCGACAGGTACTGGTCGAGCTTCTTCTTGTCGCTCCCGCCGAGTTTCCGGTCCAGGTCCTTTGCGTCGTCGAGAACTGCGTCGAGGACACTCGCACGCAATTCGTTCCGCGCCACCGTCTCCGGGTCGTTCGGCTTGTCGGCGAACAGGCGGTCGAACACCAGTCGCGGGTTCACCTCCGGCGGCACCGGGGTGGTGGCGTCCCGCCACGACATGGTGTGCTCGTACACGCACGAGTACCCGCTGTCGCAATTGCCCGCCCCGCGGTACTTCTCGACGGCCAGTTCCAGCGACGGCAGGCGGGTGCGGTCGCCGAGTTTTAGGGCGGCGTGCTGGTCGGCCGACAGGCCGGCCTGGAAGTTCGCCCCGGCCGTCTTCTTCGCCTGTGCGCCGGTGAGGAACGCGCCGCTCGCCCTGGCGTGGTCGCCGGCGCCGTCGCCGTTCGCCCGCGCCTTGTCGCACGTCAGCCCGCTGAACACGATCATGTCCTTGCGGTGGTCGGCCATCGGCTCCAGGCAGGTCGGCAGGACGAAGTCCGTCCCTTCCTTCTTTGGGGTCCAGTGCGGCATTACCGCCCCGTTGGGCGAGTAGATGAACGCCATCCGCCGCGGCGGCTTCGCCACCTTGTCCGCCCCGAGGCCACGGGGCAGCATCGCCTCCAGCAGGGGCAGGGCCATGACCGTGCCCATCCCGCGTAACACCGCCCGCCGAGAGAGATGCCGCGTCGTCATTTCACTTCTCCGTAGAGGTTCGTTTCTGAAACGGGTCGCTCTTGATGATTTCGATGAGGAGGGCGGAGAACTTGTCGTCCGCCTTGCCGGTGGCGTCCGTGATCGCCTTGACCGCCCGGCGGTCGTAATCCTCCAGCCCGCGGCCGAGGGCGTAGGTGAGCATCTTCTCGGCCACGCACTTCACGAACGCCGCCTTGTCCGCCCGCATCAGTTTCTTGAGGCCGGCCGAGCCGTCGAACTTCCGCCCGTCGGGCAGCACGCCCGAGGCATCGATCGCGCCGCCGGCGTCCTTCTCCCGCCACGCCCCGATGGCGTCGAAGTTCTCGAAGGCGAACCCGATCGGGTCCATCCGCTGGTGGCACGACGCGCACACGGCGTTCGCCCGGTGCTGCTCCATCTGCTGCCGCAGCGTTCCCTTCAACTGCTTCTGCTCTTCCAGTTCGGGGATGGTCAGTTCGGGCGGCGGCGGCGGCGGGGTGTTCAGCAGTTGCTCCAGCACGAACTTGCCCCGCTTCACCGGTGAGGAGCGGGTGGCGTTCGACGCCAGCGCCAGGATGCTCGCGTGCGTCAGCATCCCGCCGCGGTTGGCCGGCACCTTCACCCGCACGAACTCCTGCCCCTTCACCCCCTCAATGCCGTAGTGCTTCGCCAACTCCTCGTTCACGAACGTGAAGTCGGCGTCGAGCAGGTCGGGGATGCCCCGGTCGTCCCGCACCGCCGCCTCGAAGAACAACATGCTCTCGCGGAGCATCGCCTCCCGGAGGGACGGGGTGAAGGTGGGGAACAGTTTCGGGTCTGGCGACACCAGTTCGAGTTTCCGAAGGGTCAGCCACTGCTCGGCGAACCCGTGCAGGAACGACTGTGACTTCGGGTCCTTCACCATGCGGCGGACTTGGGCTTCCAGGTTCTGCCGCAGTTTCCCCCGACCGGCCAGCGCGAACAGTTCGTCGTCCGGCATGCTGTTCCAGAGGAAGTACGAGAGCCGACTGGCGAGTTCGTATTCACCGATCTGGTAGGTGGTGCCGGGGGCGACGGTCGGCGGGTCGAGTTCGACCCGGAACAAGAAGTGTGGGGAGACCAGCACACGATACAGGGCCGCCCGCACCCGGAGTTCGAACCGCTGCCCCTTCTTCTCCGCAGCGTCGTACAGGGCGAGGCACTTCTCAACTTCCTCGGCCTTCACCGGCCGGCGGAACGCGCGGGTGGCGAACCGGGTGACGATCTCGCGGGCCGCCTCCCGCGGGGCGAGGTCCGGCTTGTGCGACATCAGCCGTTTGTGGACCTCCGGGTACGTCACCGCCGGCGGGTCGAACGGTCCTTCCACCTCGACGCCCTTCAGGTGCAGCACCCGCTTTTTGTCGGCGTCGGGGTTGAGGAACGCGACACCGACCCGCCCCGTTCCCGGCTTCACTCTCAGTTTCGCCTCGATCACCTCGGGCTTGTCGGCCGTCGCCTTCACGTCAAACGCTTTCACCTCCTCCCCCATCACCCGCAGCATCACCTTCACCGGATCGGTGCCGACCTGTTCGCCGCCGACGGTCAACCGCAAGCGGTACTCACCGGCCTCGAACGAGACCACCTTGCCCAACTCGGTCGCGGTGGTGGTCGAGCCGGTGCGAATCTTGTCGAAGGTTTGCTTGGTGAGCTTCGGCGGGTCGGGGATGACAATCGCCTCGTCGAGAATGGCTTCTGCCGCCGTCAGGTACTTTTCGAGCAGCAGGGGCGACACCGACAGCACGTCGCCGATGTTGTCGAACCCGTACCCCACGTCGACGGCCGACAAGCCCGAGGTGATCGAGGCGAAACTGAGAGTGAAGCCGGGAACGGGGCGGGTCGGTGTCGCGTTCCTC
>JANNDF010000417.1:0-1583 GCA_031387445.1 Planctomycetia bacterium | reverse complement strand
GCCCTCGGCCCGGCCCTGCTCGGCATCCCGGCCGGCCTCTGGATGTTCGTCACCGTCATGGACACCGACGTGCAGGAAGCGTTCGAGCGGAACAAGCAGTACGGCTGACGCGGAGGAACCACCTTGGCCAACATCCTCATTGGTGCGACCGGCAGCGTGGCGGCGGTGCGGGTGCCGCTGCTGGTCGAGCAACTGACCGCCCGCGGGCACGTCGTTCGCGTCGTCGCCACCGACGCGGCCACCTACTTCTTCGACCCCGCCCCGCTGCGGGAACACCTCACGCTGGATGCCGACGAGTGGCCGGGCGAACAGTACACTCGTGGCGACGAGGTGCGTCACATCGAACTGCGGCGGTGGGCCGACCTGTTTGCCATCGCCCCGCTGGGCGCGAACACGCTGGCGAAACTGGCCGTCGGCCTGAGTGACAACTGCCTGACGTGCGTGTGGCGGGCGTGGGACTGGGCCAAGCCGGTGGTGCTCGCCCCGGCGATGAACACCCTCATGTGGGAGCACCCGTTCACCCGCAAGCACCTGCGGAGCCTCGCCGCCGACTTCGGCGCCGCCCACATCCCCGCCCACTTCGACGCCGAAACCCTCCTCGCCCAGATCAACGACCGGGCGAAGAAGCTCCGCATCGTCGCCCCCATCAGCAAGCAACTTGCCTGCGGGGACGTGGGTACAGGAGCGATGGCGGAAGTGCCCGAAGTGGTCGCGGCAATTGAAGCGATGCTGAGGTGAGAGTGCCGTGAGTCACAGACTGTCTCCCACGACGGTTTGTTGAAGAAACGGCCCGAGGGCGGGAGCGGGTTCTTCCGCAATCCCTCTTTCCCACCCAGCCTTTGTCGCGGCCGACGAATGAGCGGCGGCGATGGGTGTCCGACCCCTCTCCCGGCTCGTCTTGCTCCGCTCGACGATCCACCCTCTCCCTCCGGGGGAGAGGGTCTGTTCGGCCACCGTCCCCGTGTGACCGGGCACGTCGGCGGGGCGAGCGGCACACCCTCTCCCCCGGAGGGAGAGGGTCGCCGGGGGAGCGGAGCGACCGCGACCGCGGCGGGGAGAGGGGTTTGAACACGCCCGCCAGTCTTGAACGCGGACGACGAATGAGCGGCGAACGACACAGCTCAGCAGCGGCGGGGCACCGGTGAACTTGGAGTGCCAGAAACCTCTCATGCCCCGCCGGGCAGGTGCAGCGTCTGGGACGGCACTGCACTCAGCCCCCTTCGATCACGCACTGAAATGCAGGGGGACGATTTCGTTGGCCTTGCTTCTACGTCCGCTTGAGACGGCCGAGTATGAGAACAAACACAGCCGTCAGAACTGCCGCCAGGACGGCCTTCGCCGTGAGGCGCACCCAACGCTCCTGTTCGGCGAGCCCCATCTCGTCAGCCACTACGTTGACGAGGAGCAGGCTGAATAGTACAAGTCCGGCGGCATACCCGACAGGGATGGTCGCCTTGTTCACTTCGCTCATATCTCGATTCTCCATCCTGTCGGTTCTGCCGAACTTGTTATTCGAGCACTTTCGGGAACAGCGTATCGCGTGGCGAACGGAGGCCCGACCGTGAGGGAGGGCGCGTGAGGCT
>JANNDF010000285.1:0-11725 GCA_031387445.1 Planctomycetia bacterium | reverse complement strand
AACGCTCGCGACAGCGGATGGCAACACACCACTGCCACTTGGTATGACGCCCCCTCACCCGCCGGGTTCACTCTGTTCACCTCGGCGACCTCTCCCCCGCTCCGCAGGGGAGAGGTGGGGGCGTCTGCCCCCTCCGTTCAGGTGCAATGAACCACTAGCCCTGAGTCAGCACGACCCGGAACTGGGCCGGCGAGTCGTGCGCCGCACGCACGCGGAGCAGGTAGGTCGTCCCGCCGGTGAGTGTCACCGTGCCGGAACTCACGCCGTTCTGGGGTTCCAGTTCCAGCGCGTTCACGCTGGTCGCCTGGTTCTCGATCTCCAGCTTGGCAAAGTCGCCGCTCACGCGGGTGATCTGCACCCGCACCGGCCGCGTGGTGGCGACACTGAAGCTGGAGTACTTCTTGTCGCCACTGTTCGCCGACGTGCCCTCGAACGTGGTGGTCGGTTGCGACGGCGGGAGCGCCCCGACCTGGGTGATCGACTTCTCCCGACCTTCGAATCGGCCGTTCTGGATGAAGTGCGAGGTGCCGCTCCGGATCAGCCCCCGTTCGACGGCGTCCCGCACGTCCGGGTTGTCGTCCAGGTACACCCGCGGGTCGAACGCCCGGCTGGGCGAGCGGTCCTCGAACTGGCCGTGCGCGACGAAGTGTTGGTAGGCGGTCGTCCCGCCGGCCCGCACCGCGGCCGCCACGTCGGGGTTCGCCTCCAGGTACGCGGCGGTGTCGAACGTCCGGGACGGGTTCCTCCCCTCGAACTGGCCGAACGAGAGAAATTGGTTGACGGCCGAAGTCAGCCCGCGCTCGACCGCGTCCCGCACGTCCGGGTTGTCGTCGAGATACGTGCGGGTGTCGAACAGCCCGCCGGGGTCACGCCCCTCCCGCTGCCCGTGCTGGCGGAAGTGGTCTTCGGCGTTCACCCCGGCGGCGGCCACGTCCGGGTTCTGATGCAGGTAGCGGGCGGCGTTGAACAGGTCGTCCAGCCCGGCCGCGGGCACCTCACGGGTTTCCAGGGTGGTCAACGTCGGACGGAAGGGGGATTGCGGTCGGCTCATGGCGAGTTCTCACAGGAAGGAGGGAGAGTGGGACAGGGTGGCCGACCGGCGACACGCGGTCGGCCGCCGGATCACGGGCCGGTCGCTTCCACCTTGCTGGCCGCGCCGCCGGCGGCGTACACGGCCTGCCCGCGGTCGCCGACTTTCACCGCCGCGAGGGTGGCGTGCTTCCCGTTCCGCTCCACTTTCGTGGCGGGCGTGACGGACACGGTGACGACCTTTCCGCCGCTGCTGATGCTCACGGTGCCGGCCTTCGCGTCGACCGCGGAGACGGCCCCTTCCACTTTCAACTGGCCCTGCTGTCCGCCACCGCCGCCCTTGTCGGCGAGTGCGGGGGCGGTGAATGACAGGGCGACAACCAGGGCGGCGATGGCCGGCGCGAACGACTTCGACATGGCAACTCCTCAACAGGGCGATCGGCGGAGGTCCCGCCCCGGCGTCCGGGGCGGTGGAGCGGTCGTCCCGCTCGCACCCTGAGGAATCGAAATGCGTCGCGTCGTCCGCCACGGGGGAGGTGAGAAAAACGATCGCGGCCGGGTGTCCCCCGGCCGCGCACGGTGTTGGGCTTTGTTCCGGCCGATCAGATGAGCATCCACAACCAGAACAGGTACGACGTGGGCGTGCTCGTGCCGGGCGGGTAGGTGTATCCGCCGCCGGGGGTCTGGTACTGCGGGGCGGTGGCCGAGTCGGCCAACTGTGGGCCGATCGGGTCGGTGATCACCCCGCCGCGGAGGGTGAATCCCACCGGTGACGTGCTGCCGACGGCGGACACCGTCAGGCGGTACTCGCCGGGGGCGAGCAGCGGCGTCACCCCGCTCACCGTGTCGCCGGCAGTTCCGTCGAGCGAGAACACCACCCGACCGAGTGAGTCGGCAATCGTCAGCGTCACCGGCGTGCCAGTCCCCCCGGTGACGGCGAGGTTGAACGCGAACACCTGCGTCTGGCCGAGGTAGAGCGGGGCAGCGACAGTCCCGCCCGCCGGCACGGTTCCGGTGCTGAACGTCGTGAGCGTCGTCGCCTTCGACCCGAACCCTACGTCGAGTTGGTAGTTGCCCGTCAGCCCTCCGCCCACCCGAACGTAGTAGTCGGTGTTCGCCGCCAGACCTGTCGCCTGGACGGTGAACGTGCCGTTGCCGTTCGACAGGAGGGTGGCCGGCACCCGCACCTGCCGCGCGTCGTACACTTCGATCCGCTGCACCGCCCCGTTCGGCGCGACCGCCCGCACGGTGGCGGTGAGCACCACCAGCGACCCGCTCGGCGCCCTCGGCGAGCGGACTCGGTAGAAGTCGGCGTCCGCGGCCGGGGAGATGCCGGCCGTGGTGCGGTAGCGGGTGTTGGCGGGGAAGCCGAGTGCGGTGGGCAGTGTGGTGGCGAACGGGGCGGTGTCGTTGGTGCCGGCGTCGTCGTTGAAGGTGACGGCGGTCGGGTTCCGGAAGAGGGTGATCAGGTCTTCGGTTGTGACCGCGTTGTACGGCCCACGGAGGACGCCGGCGGTCGTCGCGGGTGCGACCCGGTTGAGCGAATCGAACGTGACCGCCAGCCCGTACCGCCCGACTTTGACCGTCGCCCCCGCGGCCGCCTCCACCCGCAGGTAGTACTTCCCGCCCGCCTTCACCCCCGGCAGGGTGAGCGTCACCACCTCGCCCCGTGCCCCGGTGCCGGAGGCGGCGGCCAGGACGCTCCCGTTCCGCTCGGTGACTGTCACCCGCGGGGAGAGTTGGCTGACCCCGTCGGTCTGCACTCGCACCGTCACCGGCCCGGAGTAGGTGTCGAGGACCGGCAGGTAGAACACGTCCACGTCCGTCGGGGTGGTCACGTCCCCGTACACGACCAGCGGGGTGGCGCCGTCGAACGAACTGCTGAACTTGATGCGGCTGGCGTCCTTGACGGAGCCGTTCCCCGTCGCCCCCTCGTTGGCGTCTGCCGCGCGGCTGCCGTACAGGCCGCGGAGGTCGGCCACGTCGGACGCGGACAGCGTGGTGGTCGCGTTGAACGTGTTGAACATGACCGACGACGGGTCGGCGCTCGGCGGCAAGCCGAGCGCGTGGCCGACCTCGTGCAGGGCCACCCGGAAGAGCGATTCGGGTGTGAACGCCGCCCGGGTGTTCAAAGTGATGTCGCCCGCCAGGGTGCCGGCGAGGGTGGGGTCGGGCGGGGTGGCCTGGGCCAGTTCGAAGGCCATCGGCAGTCCGCCGATGCGGATGTCGCCGAACCGCGGGTCGCCTTGCGACGGGCCGGTCGCCCCGAACGTCTGCCCGCCGTCGGCCGTCACCCCGACGTTCACCCCGGCCTGCTCGCTCCACGTCTGCACCGCCCGCAGGATGGCCCCCTGCCACACCGCCCGCGGCATCTGGGCGTCGAGTGCGGTGAACAACTCGCTCGTCGCGCCGCCGACGGCCGGCGTGCCGTCCGGGGCGAAGCTGAGCGTCAAGTGGGTGGGGTCGGACCACGGCGTGCCGAACTGGGCCGGCGTGCTCCGGTCTTCCAGGCGGTCCACCCGCAGCAGGGCGAACGAGTTCCGGTTCGAGCGCATTTCGACCACCTCACACCCCGCGAAGACGGCCGGGGCGACCGTGACGGGCGACGGGAACGATCGGGCCATGGTTACTTCTCTCTTGCCAGCACGTCGGCCGCGGCGATCAGGTCGCGGAACGCCTTGTCGGCGTGAACGCCCTTCAGGTCCGGGTCGGTCGGCATCACCTTCGCCCACGCCGGGTCCGTCCGCAGCACCGTCCGCAGCAGGGCCAACCCGCGGGCGGTGTGCTCACGGCTCTCGGCCGCCAGCAGCACCGCACTCGCCGCCTGATACAGTGTCAACGGGTTGTCACTGGCCGAGGCGACTTCGGCGTCGGCGCGGGCCTCCGCCTTCTTGCCGAGCCGGGCCAACAGCACGGCCCGCCCCGCCCGGTCGTCGTGCGCGTCCGGGTTCAGGTCGAGGACGCGGCCGAGCGCGGCCACCGCGTCGTCCGGTCGCTTGAGCCGTTCCGACAACACGCTCGCCCGATCACGCAGGGCGGGCAGGAAGTCTGGGTCGAGGGCCAGTGCCGCGTCGAAGTCGGCGAGCGCCCCCTTCGGGTCGGTGGCCGCTTTCATCTCGCCCCGCACCGCCCACCCGCGGGGGTCGGTCGGCTCGATGCCGAGGGCGGTCTCGGTGTCCGCGTTCGCCCCGCTGGTGTCGCCGAGCAGTTTCTTCGCCCGCGCCCGCAGCACATAGAGTCGGTTCGGCTTCAGGCCGAGCCGCTCGGCGGCGTCGAAGTCGGCCACCGCCCCTCTCGCGGCCTTCCGTTCCAGCCGAGCCAGCCCGCGGTTGAACAGGCCGTCCGGGTCGTCGGGCCGCAACTCCAAGTAGTGGTCGAAGTCCGCTTCCGCGGCCGCGTACTGCCTCGCCTCGATGCGGACCACCCCGCGGTGGAAGTACGGCCACGCCACTGCCGGGTTCGCGCCCGTCGCCGCCGTGAACGCCTCCGCCGCCGCGGTGTACCGACCGAGCCGACCTTCCACCAGCCCGAGCGTCATCCAGGTGGCGAACTGCGGTTCGCCGTCGCGGACTTGCCGGCGGAGTTGTTCGGCCTTCTCCTTCAGCCGACCGCCGTGCAGTGCTTCCAGTGCTGATTCACCGCCCACGTCCGCCGTCTGCTTCGCCCGCTCGCCCCACGCCCGCGCCTCGGTGGTCAACGCGACCCGCCGGGTGGCGTCGGCTTCGGTGCGGGCCAGCCGTTCGGTCAGCACGGCGGTGAAAGCCATGCCCATCGCGGCGTCCTGCCGAACCGCCTGCCGGTCGGCGTCGGACAACCGGCGGAGCAGGGGCGACTGCGCCACGTCGGCACCGCTCGCCTGAAACGGGGCGAGTGCCGTGGTCACGGCGGCGCGAACGTCTCGCACCTCGCTGTCTGGGCCTTCGGCGAGATACGCCCGACTCACCGCTGTGTGCAGGTCGTCCCGTGCCCGTTCGGCTTCGAGCGTTTCGACGTGCCGCTGGCGGACGAGGAACGCCCCGACCACCACCCCCAGCAGCGCTACCGCCACAATGGATAGCGTCGACGCCGACGACAGTCGCGGGTGCCGCCTCGCCCACTTCCGCAGGCGTTCGCGGGAAGAGACGTTCGGGGCGAACTTCAGCGGGCGGTTCTCCAACTGCCGCGTCAGGTCGTCCCGCAGGTCGGCGGCCGAGGCGTACCTCTCGGCCGGGTTCGGGGCGAGGCACTTCGCCAGGATCGACGCCACCGCCGGGGGCGCCGTCTGCGGCAGCCGGGCCGCGTCGAACGGTTGTTGCCGGCCGACGATCATCCCGTCGAGCAAATCCCCCGGCAGGGTCATCGGGTCGTCGAACGGCAGCTTGCCAACAAGCAGTTCGGCGAGCACGAGGCCGAGCGAGTAGACGTCCGACTGGGCCGAGAACACACCCCAGTTCACCTTCAGTGCGGTCAACTGCTCGGGGGCCATGTAGCGGAGTGTGCCGGCCAACCCGTCGATCGGCGGCTCGTTCGCGTCGGCGGCCAGGTTGAAGTCGAGCAGCATCGGCCGGCCGTCGTCGGTCATCAGCACGTTCGCCGGCTTGATGTCCCGGTGCAGGATGCCCCGCTCGTGGGCGTGGGCCAGGCCGCCGGCCAACTCCGCCCCGATCCACAGCACCGCGTCCACGAAGCTGAACCGGCCGAGCCGTTCGAGCGTGGCCGACGACAGGCCGACCGCCTGGGACGGTGTCGTGGCCCGCCGTGCGAGTGCCGAATCCCCACCCGCCGTACTCGCCCGTGCGATCAGCGTGCTCACCACCGCTTTGCCCGACGCCGGCGGGCCGCCGGTGTGGTCGAACGCGCGGATCAGGTCGGCGAGCGTGGCCCGCCCGAGGAACGGCATCACCAGCGCGTGGTACCGGCCGACCCGGTGGACCGAGTAGACGGGCACGATGTTGGTGTGCTGAAGCCGGGCGAGCGTCTGCGACTCCTGCACCAGTTTGGCCGACAGTTTCACTGCCACCGGGCGGCTGGCGAGGTCGGCCTGTCGCGCCAGGAACACCCGCCCGAACGCCCCGGCCCCAAGTTCCTCTTCCAGCGTGAAGCCGGGCGGGATGGTGTCGCCCACGCCGGGCATCGCGTCACCAGACCAGTCGGCCGATGGAACTGCGGTCGCGGTGGTGCGGGCCGGCTCCGCGCCGAGCAGTTCGACCCCGAGGCGGTGGTGAAACTCCACCGGGTCGGGCGTTTCCCCGGCCGCCTGCCGCAAGCGGAACTCTTCGGCCGCCACCTGCTGTGCCCACTCCGGGCGGGCGAACAGCGTGGGGAACCGCCGGCGGTAGTCCTCCGCCCGCGGGCTTTCCCCACGGTCCCAGCGGAACTCCAGGTCGGCCCGCACGAGTTCGAGTAGCACGTCGTGGTATTTCGGGTGGGCCGGCGGCGGCAGGAAGTCGGCAAGGTCCACGTCGCGGACCCGCGCGGCCGACTCGAACGCTTCGACGTACCCGTCCAGTTCCAGATCGAAGTCCGGGGCGGGCGGGGCGAGTCGGCCGTTACTGCTTGCCATCGATCAGCCCGTGGAGCTTCTGTTGGAACTCGCTCAGGATGCGCTCGACCGACCGCTTCGACCGGCCGACCTTCTCGGCGATCTCGGCCACCTCGTACCGCTCGACCCGCAGGCGGACGATCTCGCGGTACGTCTCGGGCAGCGGGGCGAGCACGTCGTCGATGGCCATTCGCAGGGCGGCCTCGGCGATGTCGTGGTTCTCGCCGCCCACCGCCTCCGCCGCCCGACCGCCGGCCGTCTGCCGCAGGTCCCGTTTGCCGGCGTGGTGGTGAACCGCCACCTCACGAATCTTGTTCAGCCCGATCACGAGGAACAGCTTCCACAGTTCCTCGCCGGCCGGCACCTCGTACTGGCCCAACGCCGCCCGGCGGAAGAACGTGCGGAACACCGACTGCACGATGTCTTCCGGGTCCACCCGCTGTTGCAGCCCGCCCGACACCTTGGCCGTGGCCAGGCTGAACAGCCGCTCGGCGTACCGGGTGTACAACTCGGTGGCGGCGGCGTCCTCGCCCGCCCGAAAGCGGTGCAACAACGAGTGGTCGGTCGGGGGCACCCCCGCCACGGGATCGGGGTCGGTGGCCATCATGTCAGCACACAGAGGAATCGAAGGTGGGTCGGTCGTCCGCCAACAAAAAAGTACGCGGCGGAGAGGGCCGGTCACGGAATCAGGATTGGCAAGTCCAGTTTACCCGCCGCCCGGTCCGCCGGATACCGACGCCGGCGGAAAGCCCACTCCTATCGGCCGTCTGTGCGAGACAGATGCGCCGGGATTTCCGACGAACAGTGCCGAGTGAGCACAAATCCGCGAGATCGGTGGCGGACGACGGCCGGCGGATCAATTCCTCTGGGCACCCCGGTCATCGTGACGGCCGGTTCAGACATCATCTCTTCTCCGTCGGGATCCCACATGCTCTCCCTCTGGTTCCGCAAGCTGTACGGTTCGACGTCCGGGCCGAACCGCCGCACCCGAAGTACACGCACCTGCTCGAACCGCTGCCCGAAGAGATCATCGACAGTGCGTTCTTCGACCGCGTCCACGGGTACATCCCCGGCTGGGAGATCCCGATGATTTCGCCGGCGAGCGTGGCGACCGGCGTGGGGTTCGTGATCGACTACTTCGGCGAAATGCTGGTGCGGATGCGGGAGGACAGCTTCGCCGACCGTGTGCGGGACGTGGCGTTGCAACCCGGTCTGACGCGACGCGATCAGACCGCCATCGAACGGGTCGGCTCGGGGCTGATGAAGCTGCTCTACCCGGACGGCAACGCGACGGACGAGGAACTGCGGGAGGTGGTGGCGCTGGCGTGCGAGCTGCGCCAGCGGGTCCACGACCAGTTGTCGAAGCTCGCCCCCGGCGAGTTCAAGCCGAAGACGATTGCGGCGGTGGTGGTGCCGCCGCCGGTGCCGGTGGTGGTTGCGGAACCTCACCCCCCGGCCCCCTCTCCATGAATGGAGAGGGGGTGTTCAACTCCACAACCTCTCGTCTTCACCGCGAGCGCCAACCGCCTCCGGCGCTCGCGGCGAAGATGTCGGCGTCACCCTTCCAAATCGAACAGCACCACCCTCCCGCTCTGGCCGGACACGGCAGCCGCCGGCCGTCCGGGGCGTAGCACAGGCCGTTGATCTGCCGCATGCCCTTGAGTTTGACGATCCGCATGGGTGGCCCCAATGTCGCTGCCCGCTCCGCGGGCGGTCTTTGATTCCGCCCGCGGAGCGGGCAGCGACTCTCCGACCCCGCTGTCCCTCTGCAACCGTAAGATTGGCGTGATGTTGCGGCCCCACGACCCCCCTGACCCGATCAGTGTCAGGGGAGAGGTGGGGGGAAGTGGTGACACTGACACTACTCGGCCAAAATGGCAGTCGTACCCCGCCGCCCCCTTCTCACTTGTTCACCAGGAAGTGGCAGATGTCGCCGTCCTGCATGACGTACTCCTTGCCCTCGGTCCGCATCTTGCCGGCGGCGCGGATGTCCTTCTCCGTCTTGTACTGCTCCAGGTCGGGGAGCGAGTAAATCTCGGCCCGGATGAACCCCTTCTCGAAGTCGGTGTGGATCACCGCGGCGGCTTGCGGAGCCTTCGACCCGGCCGGGTACGTCCACGCCCGGACTTCCTTCTCGCCGGCCGTGAAGTAGCTCTGAAGGCCCAGCGTGCGGTACGCCTCGCGGGCCACCGCCGCCAACCCCGGCTCGGCGATGCCCATGCTGGCCAGCATCTCCGCCCGCTCCGGCCCGTCCAGGTCCACCAGTTCCGATTCCAGCTTGGCACACACCGGCACCACGCTCGCCCCGATCTTCGCGGCGAAGTCGCGCACCTGCTGCACCATCGGCCCTTTGCCTTCCAGGTCGTCCTCGCCCACGTTGGCGATGTACAGGATCGGCTTGGCCGTCATCAGCCCCAGGCTCTTGATCGACTTCGCCTCGTCCTCGGTCATCTTCAGTTTCCGCAACGGCTGGTCCTTCGACAGGTGCTCGATGCACTTGTTCATGGCCGCCGCCCGCCCCACTGCTTCCTTCTCCCCGATCTTGGCCGCCCGCTCCGCCTTCTTCACCGCCTTCTCCAGCGTCTGCATGTCGGACAGCATGAGTTCCAGTTCGATGATGTCGATGTCTTCGAGCGGGTTCACGCGGCCGTCCACGTGGATGACGTTCGGGTCTTCGAAGCACCGCACGACGTGCAGGATGGCGTCCACGTTGCGGATGTCGTCGAGGAAGTCGTTCCCCTTCCCTTCGCCCTTGCTCGCGCCTTTCACCAGCCCGGCGATGTCCACCAGCTTCATGACGGCCGGGATGACCTTCTTCGGCGGGATGTACTTGGTGATCCGCTCCAGCCGGCCGTCGGGGATGACCACCATGCCCTCGTTCGCCTCGATGGTGCAGAACGGGTAGTTGGCCGCCTGCGCCCCCTTGCTCATGGTGAGGGCGTTGAACAGGGTGCTCTTCCCGACGTTCGGCAAGCCGACGATGCCAGCGTCCATGATGCCAAGCTACCTGGGTGTGGAAACGGAACACCCCATCTTAGGGCCGGGGGTCGCAAGCGTCTGTAGCAGCGGCCGGCGGCAGGGCCACTCGGCTTCGCACCGTCTGCCAGTCCTTGCTGACGTACACGGCGGCGGTGAGCAGCCCGGCGAACGCGGCGGCGGTGAGCACCAGCCCGAGCATGGCCAGCCGCCGCTCCGCCCGCCTCGGCCCCAGCCGGGCGAGGAAGAAGGCGACCGCCAGCCCGCCCGCCGCGCCGCCCACCAGCCCGCTCACGCTCACCCCCTGGGCGAAGCTGACCACCAGGTTCATCACCCCCACCACCACCACCCGCCGCACACAGTCGGACGCCGCCGCCGGCGGGGCCACGTTCAGGTTGCGGGCCATCCACGCCAACACCGCCGCCGTCACCCCCCACAGCCCGCCCGACGCGGACCCGTACACCTCCACGTTGCCGGCCCCGTGCAGCGGGTGAACGGCCATCGCCGTGGCCGCCGCCGCCAGACTGGCCGTCAGGTAGATGAGCAGGAACCGCCACCGCCCCCACACCGCCTCCGCCAGCGTGCCCAGCAGCGACAGGATGACCACGTTGCCGAACAGGTGGAACAGGCCGACGTGCGCGAACCCGCTGGTGAGCAGCCGCCACCACTCTCCGGACAACAGCGTGGGGGCGGACACCCCGCCGGCCTGGAGCAAGACGGGATCGACAATCGGGTGGTTGGTACCTTTCAAGTAATCGGAGACGGCGTGCGTCCGCGCGGCCGCCACCCACCCGACCACATAGCAGACGACGTGAACCGCCACGAGGAGCGGGGTGACGACGGACGGGCGGGGCGACAGGAGCGGGCGGCGGACGGCCTCCGGGTCTTCTTCGGCGAGCGGGAGGGGCAGGTCGGCCGTCGCGGGGGAGGTGCGGCGGAACCCCTGCCCGCGGCCGGCCACCCAGTCGCCCACTTCCAGTTGCCCGGTGCGGCACAGTTCCCACACCACCGCTCGCATCGCCTCGCGGCGGTCGGCCGGCACGTCGGCCAGGAACCACAGCGCGGGCGCGGCCTCACCCACCCGTCGCAGCACCTTGGCCGGGTCGGGCGGATCGTTCTGGCCGGCGGCGGTGGGGCCGGACATGATGATGGTAGCGACGTACTGGGACATCGGGGGCGGGCGATCAGGATGAGGGCCCCTGTTCAGTACAGCGATAGGATTCGACATCTTGACTGGCCACATTCACCGAGACTCATTCATGCCCCTTTCACGTCACCCGCAGGTGTCTGAGGACGTGTCCGCCGCGCTCGCCGCCGGTCGCCCGGTGGTCGCCCTCGAATCCACCCTCATCGCTCACGGGCTGCCGCGGCCGGTCAACCTGGAAGTGGCCCGCGAGTGTGAAGCCGTGGTGCGGGCGGCGGGGGCGGTGCCGGCGACGGTGGCCGTGTGGAAGGGCGTGCCGACGGTCGGGCTGAGCGACGATCAGTTGGCCGAGTTGGCGAACGCGGAGGGCGTACTGAAGGCGAGCCGACGCGATTTGGGGGCGGCGGTGGGCCTGGGGAAGACGGCCGCGACCACCGTGAGCGCGACGATGGCCCTGGCCCACGCCGCGGGGGTGCGGGTGTTCGCCACCGGCGGCATCGGCGGGGCACACCGCCCGCCGGCACCGGAGTGGGACATCAGCGCCGACCTGACCGAACTCGCCCGCACGCCCGTGCTGGTGGTGAGCGCCGGGGCGAAGAGCATTCTGGACTTGCCCCGCACGCTGGAGATTCTGGAAACGCTCGGCGTGCCGGTCATCGGCTACCGTACCGACACGTTCCCGGAGTTTTACAGCCGGGGTGGGTCGCTTCCGGTGACAGTCCGGGTGGACGCGCCCGCGGATGCGGCGAAAGTGTTCGCGGCGCATGTGGCGCTCGGTGGCGGCGGGGCGGTGCTGGCGAACCCGCTCCTCGACGCCGACGCGATCCCGCCGGACGAGCTGGCCGAGGCGATGCGGACCGCGGAAGCCGACGCCGAGCGAGCCGGGGTGAGCGGGGCGAAACTGACGCCGTTCCTGCTGGCGAGACTGGCCGAGTTGACCGGCGGGCGGACGCTCCGGGCGAACCGCACACTCATCGTGAACAACGCGAAGCTGGCCGCGGAGGTGGCTGCGTGCTTGTAGTGGTCTGGTGGCGCCCCGTGCGGGGGCGGATTAC
>JANNDF010000230.1:0-8553 GCA_031387445.1 Planctomycetia bacterium | reverse complement strand
GCCGCCGGCATCAGTTGGGTGGAAGCGAAAGCGGCCATCCTCCGCGACGCCGTCCGCAAGTACCTGGAGCGACCCCGCTACCGACTCCCCAACCCAGCAAGTGCGTAACACCTACCAAATTCCACTCGCCGGGAATTGCTGACACGCCCACCCCGTTCCACGTTCTCCACGACGAGCGAGTCGTGGCCGAATTGAAGCCGGCGAAGGCTGTCCGCTGCCGAAAATCGGCGGTGCAAGTCTCACGATCTGTTACGCCGATCGGCCGAAGTCGGGACCGCTCCGGCTCGCACCCCGCCAGCCATTCCGCCGGACGCTATCGTGGTGACGATCGCGCACCGCTGCGAGACAGCCGTCTGGTGGAACCCCGTCAGGGTCGGGAACGAGCCGCCGCCCAACTCCGCGCCCCCTACCCTCGTCTGGAAGTGTAGATTGACCTCCTCCCCTGCCGTTCCCTCCCGGTGCTCACATGACTCGCGTTTCCGCCCTGCTCGGGACGATGGCGGGGTTGCTCGCCGTCGTGCTCCTCCTCACCCCCGCCGCACGGGTCCGGGCCGGTGACATCGGCTACGTCGAGGAATACGCCCTGGCGAAGGACCGGGCGGCCAGCCTGAAACAGCTCATCCCCGGCACCGACGACTACTACTATTTCCACAGCCTGCACCTCCTCCAAACCGAGCAGTTCGAGAGGGTCGAGCCGCTCACCGTGCAGTGGTACGAACGGCACAAGCAGACGCCCCGGCTGACCGAAATCCAGACCCGCCACGCCCTGCTCACCTTCGACAAGAACCCCGAAAAGAGCCTGAGATACATCCGCGACCACCTCGGAACGCGATTCGACCACCAGAAGGAAGTGGCCGGCGCGACGGCCAACCTGCCGACCGCGCTCGACCCGAAGAGCATCACCCGCGCCGCCCTCAAGCCGGGCGCGTTCGCGCACGGCAACCTGAGCCAGTTCGAGGAATCGGCCCTGGACTGGGTCGCCGCCGAGAACCTGAGTTGGGAGAACCGCCGCGAACTCCTCACCCGGCTGGTGCGGCCCGACCTGCCGAACCTGCCGAAACTCGTCGCCGACGACCTCGATTCTCCGTACTCCGGCGAGTTCGGCGGGATCGCGATCCACACGCAGATGACACTCGTCCAGCTTGAGGTGCTGGTGAACCTGAAGCCGGCCGTGCTGAACCACGCGGCGTTCGTGACGACTTATGCGTCGAAGCTCAACCCCGGTGCCGACGACGACTGGAAGCGGGACCGCAAGCTGTCCCTCGCGTACCTGGAACGGCTTCAGACCTTCGCCGACCGGCTGTCGGCCGTGCACAACCCGTTCAAGGCACACGTCCTGTACCACCGCCTCGCCTTCGACCGTGCCGCCGGCGTGTACGACCGCGCCCGCTTCCTGGCGTACCTAAAGCTGCCGCGCGGGCAGGGCTACATGCCGAAGGCACGCCTCGAGAACCTGGAAGCCCAGCGGCACCCGGCCGACCTGAACGCCGACTACTTCCCGGCCACCCTGCTGCCGAAAGTGGGCACCGACGAACCGCTCGTCCGCAGTTGCCTCGCGCACTTCTTCGTCGAGGACACCGGCTCCGCCGACTTCGACCCGTACATCCTCGATACCTACCTGACCGCACTGTTCGCCGAGACGAAACTCGTGAACGGCCTGGGCGACAGCGAGAAGTGGGCGTCGAAACTCTCCCCGGAGGCGCTGCGGCAGTTGAAGGACCGCGTGGACATCGATTTCGCCTTCACCAACAAGACCGAGTTCGCCGTGGACGAGCCGATCAAGATCGAGCTGTTCGCGAAGAACACGGGGCACATGCTGGTGAAGGTGTACGAGATCAACACCAAGAACTATTACCGCACGCACGGCAAGGAGATCGACACCGACATCAACCTGGACGGCCTCGTGGCGAACGCCGAGCGGACGCTGCCGGGGAACGCCGACCCGTTCCGCCGCACGGCGGTGACGCTCGAATTCCCGGACCCGAAGGGCACGCCGAACTTCCCGGAGAAGGAGCGGCCGGGCGTGTACGTCGTCGATCTGATCGGCGGCGGCAAGAGCAGCCGGGCGCTGATCCGCAAGGGCCGCCTCCGCCCCATCGTGACGACCGGCACGGCCGGCCAAGTGGTCCGCGTGGTGGACGAGACGAACAAGCCCGTGACGAACGCGACCGTCTGGCTCGGCGGACAGGAGTACGCGGCCGACAAGACCGGCGCGGTCGTCGTGCCGTTCAGCACCGCGCCGGGCCGCAAGTCCGCCGTCGTCAGTCGCGGCGACTTTTCATGCCTGGATTACCTCCAGCACCAGCCGGAAAGCTTCCACCTGACGGCCGGCATTCACGTAGACCGTGAAGCGCTGCTGAGCCAACGGGTCGCCACCCTCCTGATCCGGCCGGGGCTGTCGCTCAACGGCAAGCCGGTGTCAGTCGGCCTGCTCGAAGAGGTCCGACTGCGGATCACGAGCATCGACAACGACGGCGTCCCGACCTCGACGGAACTGCCCAACTTCAAGCTGTTCGAGGACCGCGAATCGACGCACGACTTCCGCGTGCCGCCGCGCCTCAGTTCGCTGTCGGTCACGCTGTCGGCGAAGGTGAAGGTGCTGAGTACCGGCAAGCCGGCCGATCTTGTCGCGTCGCAATCGTTTGCCGTGAACGCCATCGACAAGACGGAGCGGGTGGAGGAACTGCACTTCGCCAAGCTCGGCAACGATTCCGTCCTGGAACTCCTCGGCCGCACCGGGGAACAGAAGGCCGAACGGCCGGTGCAGGTGTCGGTCAAGCACCGCGACTTCAAGCAGCCGGTGACGGTGACGATGAAGACCGACGCGAAGGGCCGGGTGCTGCTGGGGGCACTGCCGGACATCACCGGCGTGAACGCCCGCGGGCCGGACGGTGTGGACCGCCACTGGGACATCGCCCAGGACCGCCACACCTACCACCAGCTCCTGCACGCGAAGCTCGGCGAGGTGGTGACCGTTCCGTACCTGGGCACTGCCGCCAAGCCGACGACGGACGAACTCGCGCTGTTCGAGGTGCAGGGCGCGAACATCCGCGCCGACAAGTTCGACTCGCTCGCCTTCAACCAGGGCCGCATCGAGTTGAAGGGCCTCGCTGCCGGAGACTACGACCTGTGGCTGAAGTGTACGGGCGAGAAGATCCGCGTCCGCGTGTCGGACGCCACCGCGCAGGACGGCTACCTGCTTGGGAAAATGCGGCAGTTGCAACTGGCCGGGTTGAAGGCGGTGCAGATCGAGTCGATCACCGCCGACGCGAAGGACCTCGTGGTGCAACTCCGCGACGCCTCGAAGTTCGCCCGCGTCCACGTCTTCGCCACGCGCTACCAGCCGGCGTTCAGCGCGTTCAACCACTTCGGGGCCGTCCGCGACGCCGAGCCGGACGGCCTGTCCCCGCTCCAAGCCGATTCGCTCTACCTGACCGGCCGCAACATCGGCGACGAGTACCGCTACGTTCTCGACCGCCGCACGCAGAAGAAATACCCCGGCAACACGCTCGAACGGCCGATGCTGCTGCTGAACCCCTGGGCCGTCCGCACCACCGAGACCGGCGAGCAACTCGCGCAGGGTGGGGACCAATTCGGTGGCAAGGGTGGCGTCGCCCCGCCGTTGGTGCTTCCCCCGCCGCCGCCGCCCGGCACCCCGCCGCCCGCCGGCCCCACGGACTCGGACAGCTCCGATCTCGACTTCCTGTACGACGCCAGCGCCGTCGCGGTGAACCTGACGGCCGACGCGAACGGCGTGGTGCGGGTGCCGGTGAAGGACTTCGGCCCGCACGCGATGATCCGCGTCGTCGCCTGCGACCCGCTGAACACCACGGTGCGGAGCACCAGCCTGCCGGAACAGGCCGCGCTGTGCGCCGACCTGCGGCTGAAGAAGGGTCTCGACCCGGCCAAGCACTTCACCCAGCAGAAGCAAGTCACGGTCGTGGACGGCGGCAAGGAGTTCGTGCTGGAGGACGCCGCCGGCAGCCGGTTTGAAGCTTACGACAGTCTCGCTAAGGTCTACTCGCTGTACGCCACGCTGTCGAAGGATCCGAAGTTGACCGAGTTCGCGTTCGTGCTGAAGTGGCCGAAACTGAAGGCCGAGGAGAAGCGGACGCTGTACTCGAAACACGCCTGCCACGAGCTGAACTTCTTCCTGAGCAAGAAGGACCCGGAGTTCTTCAACGTCGTGGTGAAGCCTTACCTCGCCAACAAGAAGGACAAGACGTTCCTGGACGCCCGACTGCTGGACGCGGACCTGACGAAGTTCACGAAGCCGTGGGAGTTCGGCCGGCTGAACGTCCCGGAGCGTGTGTTCCTCGCGCAGAAGGTCGCCGGCGAACCGGCCAAGACCGCGCGACACCTCGGCGACCTGCTCAAGTTGATCCCGCCGGACACCGCTCGCGAGTTGTTCCTGTTTGATACGTCCGTGTCCAACAGCGCGCTCGACACACCGGACGGCAACTCCATCGTGGTGCCGGCCGCAGGGCCGACGCCGGTCGTGGACCCGAAGTCGCCCGCCCCGGAACTGCCGGCTCCGGGTGGTTTCCCTGGCTCTGGAGCGGGCGGCGGGCGTCCTGGGATGCCTGACGTCATGCCCCCCAAGCCCGGCGATAGCGCCCCCGGCAAGGACGGCGCCGGGAAGGAAAAGGGCGACAAAGCCGAAGGGAAGCCGGAGCCGCGGCGGGACGAGGCCAAGAAGAAGGAAGCGGAATACTACTTCGGCGACGACCGCAAGACCGGGGCCGTGGTGCGGCAACTCTACCGCAAGATCGACCCGACGATGGAGTGGGCCGAGAACAACTACTACAAGCTCCTGATCCAACAGCAGGTCGCCGACCTCGTGCCGGTGAACACCTTCTGGGCCGACTACGCCAAGCACGCCGACGGCGGGTTCCTGACGCCGCACATTCCGGTCGCGTCGCGGAACTTCACCGAGATGATGCTTGCACTGGCGGTGCTGGACTTGCCGTTCGAGGCGGGCAAGCACAAGGTCGCCTTCGACGGCGGCAAGATGACCCTCACCCCCGGCAGCCGGCTGATCGCCTACCACGAGGAAGTCCGGCCGGCGGTCGGGGCCGGCGGGCAACTACCGATCCTCGTCAGCCAGAACTTCTACCGCAGCGGCGACCGCTTCCGCGAGGAGAACGGCGAGAAGCTGGACAAGTTCGTCACGAAAGAGTTCGTCATCCACACCGTGTACGGCTGCCAGGTGGTCGTCACCAACCCGACCAGCAGCCGGCAGAAGCTGTCGGTGCTGCTGCAACTGCCCGTCGGCGCGGTGCCGGTGGCCAACGGCCGGTACACGAAGGCGGTGCCGCTGGACCTGGAGCCGTACCACACGAAGACCATCGACTACGCCTTCTACTTCCCGCAACCGGGGCAGTTCGCGCAGTTCCCGGTGCATGTGGCGAAGAACGAGCAGTTCGTCATCGCCGCCAAGCCCGCCACTTTCAACGTGGTGGCGAAGGCCACGCAACTCGACACGACCTCGTGGGATTACGTCTCCCAGCACGGCTCCAGCGACGACGTGCTGGCGTTCCTCACCCGCGAGAACGTGCGGGCGCTGAACCTGGACAAGATCGCCTTCCGGATGAAAGACCACGCGTTCTTCGAGAGCGTTCTGAAACTCCTGAGCGAGCGGCACCTGTACCAGCCGACGCTTTGGAGCTACGGCCTGTTCCACGCCGACGTGCCCTCCGCCCGGCAGTACCTGCTGCACCTGGACAGCTTCGTGGCGACCTGCGGCGGCCCCATCGAATCGCCGCTGCTCGGCATCGATCCGGTGGCCCGGCACACCTACGAGCACCTGGAGTACAAGCCGCTGGTGAACGCCCGCGCCCACTCACTGGGGAACCGCCGACAGATCGTCAACGACCGCTTCCACGGCCAGTACCACGCCTTCCTGAAGACGCTCACGTACTCGAAGGCGCTGACCGACGCGGACCTGCTCGCCGTGACGTACTCCCTGCTCTTGCAGGACCGCATCGACGAGGCGGTGGACACGTTCGCCCGCGTCCGCCGCGACCTCGTGCCCACGAAGATGCAGTACGACTACTGTGCCGCCTACCTGGAGATGTTCACCGACGACCCGAAGAAGGCCCGCAGCATCGCCGTCCAGTACGCCAGCCACCCGGTGGACCGCTGGCGGAACACGTTCGCCGCGATCCTCGCGCAACTGGACGAGATCGAGGGCAAAGGGCCGAAGGTGGCGGACAAGGACGACCGCGACCAGCAGCAGGGGCAGTTCGCCGCGACCGAACCGGGCTTCGAGGTAGCGCTCGACGGCAAGACCGTCAAACTGGCGTACCAGAACCTAGAGACCGTCCGTGTCAATTACTACCCGATGGACGTGGAACTGCTGTTCAGCACGAACCCGTTCGTGACGCAGTCGGGCGGGCAGTTCGTCAACATCCGGCCGAACGCCAGCAAGGACGTGAAGTTGCCGAAGGACGGCGGCAAGGCGGACCTGCCGCTGCCGGCCGAGTTCGCCAACCGCAACGTCCTCGTCGAGGTGACGGCCGCCGGCAAGACGCGGGCGGTCCCGTACTACGCCACGGCGATGACGGTCAACGTGACCGAGAACTACGGCCAACTCAAGGCCAGCGACACCGCCGGCGGGAAGGGAAACGGCAAGGTGTACGTGAAGGTGTACGCGAAGCTGGCCAACGGCGAGGTGAAGTTCCACAAGGACGGGTACACCGACCTGCGAGGCCGGTTCGACTACGTGTCGGTGAACACGCCGGAGCGGCAGGCCATCGAGCGGTTCTCGATCCTGGTGCTGAGCGAGGACAAGGGGGCGTTGATCCGCGAGGCGGCCCCACCCCCGAAGTGAGTGCGCCGGAACGCCGATCGACACGTGGCTCGCCCGGAGAGTCATTCAGGGAAGCCGGACGTGCTTGTCGCCGACACCCTCGTCGCGGGCGGATCCCCTGCGAGTCCTTCTTGGCCCGCCGCTTCACGATCCGATGCGGGCGGCGGGCGTGGGCGCGTACACCGGGAGCGGGCAATCGGATCGGGCCGATGCCAGCGACCGCGCCGCCTCCGGTCTGTCCGCCCACGAGTTCTCCCGGCGGTGCGAGAGGCGGTCCCACACGTGACGGGAGCACGTCGGCCTCCGCCCGATCGACCGCCCTGTGCCGGCGCTCCCACCAGCGGGGCAACCGGGTGGTGTCCGACTGGTGAAGATTGACGTGGTGTGCGGGTGTGCTGAGGGCAGTGAGATCGTGAGACGTGGGGCGGGGTAAAAGTGAGGCGCGGGTTTCAGGGGGAGTGTGTTCGGGACGGTCGTCCCGGGGGTCGGAATCAGGTCGCCGAGTCCGCTCGGCGACGGCGTTTGGCGTCCTGGAGGCGGTAGCTCTCGCCGGTCGTCTCGATGATGTGGCAGCGGTGCGTCAGGCGGTCGAGGGCCGCCCCCGTCAGCCGCTCGTTCCCCAGCACCTCGGTCCAGTTCTCGAACGCCAGGTTCGTCGTCAGCACCACGCTGGTCCGCTCGTACGCCGTGCCGATCACGTCGAACATTAGAGTCGCTGCGCGAAAGGCGACACTCCGCCCGCGGAGCGGGACGGCGACATTAGAGTCGCTGCGCAATAGGTGGTAGCGGTGGCGAGGGCGGAGGTCTCCCCTCCCGCGGGCGGCTCACCCGAACATCCGGTTGAGGAGTCCGGCCACGTTCTTCATCATCAGCGTGTGGCACCGGCGTGGATTCCGGTACCGCTCGCTCGCGATCCGCCAGATCTTCATCTTCCCGTTCCCGTTTTGGACAACGATCCGCCGCTACGACACCCGCCGGTTGCCCGCCTTGTGGCGGGCCGTCAGCGACCCCTTCCGCGGTCGCCGGGTGGGGGTGTCCAACCCGGTCCCCTGGTACGCCGTGTCCCCGGTGCGTTTCACCCCCGGCGGGCACACCACCCGCGTCCGGTCGTACACCTTCTTGTCATGCGTCTTGCCGGGGAACGCCCCGGACACGGCGGCGATCCGCACCCGCCGCCGCTGACCCGCACGGCCGGGGGCCTTCCGCTTCCGCACCACCACCACCTGGTGCTTCACCGTGTGCCGCTTCTTCTTCCCCGAGGAGTACGTCTCCTGCCCCCGAGTCGGGCGGGGAATGGGCCGCTCGGTGGCGTCGAAAAAAAGCTCGCGGATCTCGTCCGGTTCCAACTCCACCCGCCGCTCGGGGATGCGGAAGAGGCCGGCCAGGAGGGGTTGGAGGGGGTTCATGTTGCGGCCCACGTTACTGTCGTCCAGGCCGAACAGGAAGCCGAGGACGGCGTGGGTGGTGTACGTCCGGTAGTACACCAGGAGCATGAGCAGGCGGTCGGCCAGGTCGAGGGTGTGCTTGGGCCCGGCTCCGGGCTTCCGCTGACGGGGGCGGCGAGTCTTGCGTTTGGCCTCCGCCGCTCGGTGCCGGGGTTCCAGTTCGGCCAGCAGTTGGTCGAACACGGCCGGGGTGATGCCGGTGAGTTGCCGGAACGTGCCCGGCGACCGACGCAGACGGGTGGTGTGGCTCATCCCCATAGCGTAGCGCCAAACCGGCTATCGTGCAGCGACTCTATT
>JANNDF010000229.1:0-2587 GCA_031387445.1 Planctomycetia bacterium | reverse complement strand
TGTCCACGCGGGAGTTGGAAAGCCGCCTCACGCCGTTCCTCGCCGCGCACGGGTTCCCCCCGCCGCGGCTGGACCTGCTCACCGGCATCTCCGAGCGCCGCTGGTGGGAGCCGAACGACCGCCTGAGCCGCGGGGCGACTGCCGCGGCGCAGAAGGCGCTCGCCAAGTCGAACGTCGCCCCCAAAGACATCGGCACCGTCATCTACGCCGGCGTCTGCCGCGAGCAGTACGAGCCGGCCACCGCGTGTGCCGTCGCCGACAACCTGAACGTGAAGCCGCAGACGGTGCTCGACATCAGCAACGCCTGCCTGGGTGTGCTCAACGGCATCGTGCAGGTGGCGAACCAGATCGAACTCGGGCAGACGAAGGCCGGGCTGGTGGTGAGTTGCGAGAGTGCCCGCGAGATCAACGACGCCACCATCGACAAGTTGAACAGCATCGCCAGCACCATCACACGTGCGGAAGCCGAGACGCTCTACCGCGAGTGCCTGGCCACCCTCACCGGCGGGAGCGGGGCGGTGGCGGTGGTGGTGACGGCGGCGGACGTCAGCCGCGACCACCGCCGGCGGCTGATCGGCGGGAACAGCATGAGCGCCCCGGAGCACAACGGGCTGTGCAGTTGGGGCTTGCAGTCGGTGCAAGACACGGCGTTGGGACGGCTGGTGAAGAAGGGCGTGCCGAGTGCGGTGGGGGCGGTACTCGGGCAGAAGGCGGCGAACGTGCTGGAGTGGGGGCTGGACCTGGGGTTGGGCACGCTCGGCCACGGGGCGAGGACGCTCGACGACGGGCTGAAGCACGTGAAGTTGCCGTTCATGAAGACGCACGCCGGCGAGGTGCTGCGGAACGGCGTCGAGCTGGCCGTGCGGAACTGGAAGGCGTTCCTCGAACGGTTCGGGCTGACGACGAGCCAGATCGACAAGGTGATCTGCCACCAGGTCGGGTCGGCGAACAAGGAGGCGGTGCTGAAGTCGCTCGGCATCGACCGGGCGAAGGACTTCAGCACCTACGAGTTCCTGGGCAACATTGGCACGGTGAGCCTGCCGCTGACGGCGGCGGTGGCCGAGGAGCGGGAGTTCCTGGTGCCCGGCGACAAGGTCGGCTGGCTGGGCATCGGCAGCGGGCTGAACTGCATGATGCTCGGCGTCGAGTGGTGAATCAGCCGCGGAGGTGATCGATGGCGGCCCTGGTTCTCGAAGTTTGGGAAGAGGTCAACGATGGCATGGTCTTGCACGGCTGCTGCTATGCTGGTCCGCTGGGCGGCGAGTATCGCCGCAAATTGGAGCCTGGGGCGAGGTTGCTCACCACCTTCGAGGCCGGTAGCCACTTCGAGGCCATGACGATTTACAACCGCTACCTCGACCTGGGACCGTACACAACGAACGAGCCGTGGGACTGCCAACCCTACCCGGATGAGTGGCTGGCCGACCAACAAAGACACACCGAATGAGTTGGCCGGGTGTCGTCGAGTGCTAGTCGATTTCGCCCCGGAGGGGCGGCAGATGTTAGCCAGGGGTTCCGTTCGCTTCGCTCACTCCACCCCTGGTAGGCGACCCAATAGTTCCAAGCCCCGGAGGGGCGACAGACACGGGTTCTGCCTCCCCTCCGGGGCTTGTTCATTGTCCGATCGGTTCCAGGGGTTCCGCTCGCCTGCGGCTCGCTTCACCCCTGGCTAACATCTGTCGCCCCTCCGGGGCGGGTGGTTGAATCCCACTGTGATGAACTCGAATCTGTACCCGTTCCAGCCGAAACGCTTCACCCGCGACGGCCTCGGCCTGAGCTACCTTGACGAAGGCTCCGGCGACCCCGTCGTCATGCTCCACGGCAACCCGACGTGGAGCTTCTACTTCCGCAATCTGGTTCACGCACTTCGCCCGAACTTCCGCTGCATCGTGCCGGATCACATCGGCATGGGGCTGTCCGACAAGCCGCCGGCGTCGCAGTACCCGTACTCGCTGAAGGCCCGCATCGACGACGTGGAAGCGCTGCTCGACTCACTCGGCGTGAAAGAGAACATCACGCTCGTGATGCAGGACTGGGGCGGCATGATCGGCATGGGGTACGCCGCCCGGCACCCCGGCCGCATCAAGCGCATCATCGCCACGAACACCGGCTGCTCGCGATTACCCAAGTCGAAGCCACTTCCGTTCACGTTGTGGGTGGGGCGGAACACGGCGCTCGGCGCGTGGCTCATCTTGCACCGAAACTACTTCGCGTGGAAGGCCACGGACTGGTGCGTGAAGCGGAAGCCGCTGCCGGCCGACGTGACGCGAATGTACCTGACGCCCTACGACACGCCGGCGAACCGCGTGGCCGTGCTCAAGTTCGTGCAGACCATCCCGCTGAAGCCGAGCGACGACGGGTACGACATCGTGACCGGAGTGGAGGAGTCGGCGAAGCAGTTTGCGAACGTGCCGATGCTGCTGCTGTGGGGGATGAAAGACTTCGTGTTCGACAAGCACTTCCTGGGCGAGTGGCAGCGGCTGTTCCCGCACGCGGAGACGCACACGTGGCCCGACTGCGGGCACTATCTGCTGGAAGACGCTGGGGACGAGGTGGTGGGCAAGATTCAGGAATACTTGGCCCGCAG
>JANNDF010000221.1:0-1582 GCA_031387445.1 Planctomycetia bacterium | reverse complement strand
GTGTTGGAACCCACCCGGCCGGCAGTCGCCGGCGGTTCCAGAATGCCATTTTCGCTCTCCCATTCGCCAAATCCCGCAACACCCCCACATCCGGGAAAAACCGCCCGGTTTGACAAAACTGCTCTCGGCGCCCCGGCCGATACACGGTATGTCGCGGACGAACATTGCCGGGACTTTGCACGCCCCACACTGGAATTCTGGGGGCCACGCCGACGACATGCGGCCCGGCCCGCCTTCACGGAGGAAGGAACCCGATGCGTCTGTTCTCTCGTCGCGCTCTGGCCCTGGTCGTCGGCTCCGCCGTGGCCGCCGCCGCGTCCGCCCAACTGCCGCCGACCGCCCCGCCGCCGGCCCGTCCGGCCGTCCCGGCACCGGCTCCGGGTGCCCCGCCGTCGGGCGTCGCCCCGGCCCCGCCCGCCAGCCCGCTGGCCACCAAGCCGGAGCCGCGACCGACCGGCACCGCCGCCAAGGTGAACGGCCAGGACATCCCGGAAGTGGCCGTGTGGCGCGCCCTGCGGCAGTTCAGCAAGGAAGAGCAGGACGTGGCCCGCAAGGAAATCCTCAGCCACCTGACCGAGAACGCGCTCATCGACCAGTACCTGACCGCCCTCAAGGTGGAGGTGCCGGCGGTCGAGGTGGATAAGCTGATCGGGGAGCTGAAGGACGAGCTGAAGAAGGTGCAGAAAGACTACACCAAGGAACTGGAACAGATGATGCTCACCGAGGCGGAGTTCCGCTCGGAGGTGCTGGCCCAGATGAAGTGGGACAAGTTCCTGAAGGACCGGGCGACGGACGCCGAACTGAAGAAGATGTTCGACGCCGCCCCGAGCATGTTCGACGGCAGCATGGTGCGGGCCAGCCACATCCTGATGACGCCGGGCACCGACAAGAAGGCGCAAGAGGATGCCGCCGGCAAGCTCCGCGGCATCAAGAAGGCGTGCGAGGACGAGGCGGCGAAGGCCGTGGCCGCCCTGCCCCCCACCGCCACTCCGCTTGACAAAGAGACCGCCCGCACGAAGAAGGTGAGCGAGCTGTTCGCCGCCTACGCGAAGGAGTACAGCACCTGCCCGAGCAAGAAGGAAGGGGGCGACCTGAGCTTCTTCCCGCGGGTGGGGGCGATGGTCGAGCCGTTCGCCAAGGCCGCGTTCGAGATGAAAGTGGGCGACATGTCGGACGTGGTGGCCACCGAGTTCGGCTACCACATCGTGCTCGTCACGGCCAAGCAGCCGGGCAAGCAGCCGACGTTCGAGCAGGCCAAAGAAGCCGTGCGGGCGGTGTACGCCATGCGGCTCCGCGACGCGGTCATCGGCCAGATGAAGCCGAACGCCAAGATCGAGATTGCGGCCGCCACGCCGGCCCCCGGCGGCGGCAGCCCGACGAGCGTCGTCCCGATGAAGTAGTGATGTCGGTGCCACCGAGCAGTGGGACCCCGCCCCGGCCCGGGGGGGGGGGGGGTTTGAAAACCACCCAAGCCCGGGGGGGGGGGAGTAAACACAAAAATGGGGTTGGGGGTGAGGGGGCCTTTTCTCAACCCCCGCTCTTTCGACCAATGCAAACCCTGCCGCCTCGCCGATCGACAACC
>JANNDF010000193.1:0-45988 GCA_031387445.1 Planctomycetia bacterium | reverse complement strand
GCGGTCGGGTGGTCCCCTCGCGGGACCGCCCGACCGCCGGTGTCTGTTCCGGACGGGTCGAAGGGTTAGCCGCGGGGGGAGCGGGAGCGTTGCTGCCGCTGCTGGAACCGGGGATTGAACTGGAACCGTTTCATCGTCGTGGCCCGTGTGTGTGCGGAAGAGAGACGCTGCAGCGGTGTGAAAGGTTCACCAAAAAAACGAACCCCGGCGGTGAGGCCGGGGTTCGCGTGTTCCGCTCGCAGGGCGAGCCGATCACTTTAGTAGCACCCGCCGCAGGTCTTGGCCACCGGGCCGCACGGGTCGCACACCGGCTTGCACGGGTCGGCCAGCAGGCGACCGCGGAACAGGCGGCCGAGCAGGCCGCGGCTCTCGCCGCCGCACCCGCCGCTCACCGCCGCCGCCAGGCCAGGGGCGCACGGGTTGCAGGCGTTCGCGGTCGGGCCGCCGCACCCGTTCCCGCAGGGGTCACCGCACGGGCTGCCGCAAGCGGCCACCGGCTTGCGGACGTATACCGTCACCGGCACCTGCACGCACACCTTCTTGCTGACGCAGGTGGCCACGTTCTCGGTCACGCAGGTCGGCACCTTCACCGTGTAGGTGTACGGCACCTGCTTGCACACTCGCGTCGGCACGCACTTGGTCACCACCGTCGGCACCATCGTGGTGACGCAGGTGGGCACCTGCTTGGTGCAGGTGGTCGGCACGCAGCGGGTGACGGTCACCGGCACCTGCTTGTGAACCACTTCGCACACGTTCCGCTTCACGGTGGTCGGCACGCAGCGGACCTGCTGCTCGGTCACCATGCGGGTGACCTGCACGGCCACCTTCTCCGACACGTTGCGGCGGACGGTGCGGGTCACTTGCGTCGGCACCACTTCCTGCACCATCTCCGTCACGGTGCGGGTCACTTGCGTCGGCACCTGCTCGGTGACGGTGCGGCGAACGGTGGTGGTCACCGGCACCTGCTCGGTGACGGTGGTGTACCGCTGGCCGCCATTCAGAAGGCCGCCGCCGAACAGCCCGCCGCGGAACAGGCCACCGCCGAACAGCCCGCCGTTGCCGCTGGTGGCACCGCCGCCGAACAGCCCGCCGCGGAACAGGCCCAGCCGCCCTCCGATCAGCCGGCCCGCGTTCCCGCTGCTGCACGGGTCGCACGGGTTGCAGGCGGTGGCGCACGGGTCACCGCACCCGCTGGCCGCCGGAGCGCCGCACCCGCACGGGTTGGCCGCCGACGCCCCGCACGGGTCGCACACCGGCACCCGCTTGGTGACGCACTTCATGGTGGTCACCGGCTCGCACACTTCCTTCGTCACGCACTTCATCACCGTCTCGGTCACGCACTTGCTGACCGGCCGGCAGACGGTCTTGTTCACCGTCTCGGTCACGTTCTCGCACACCGTCCGGCACACGTCCTTGTACACCGTCTCGCACACCGGCTTCTTGACGCACACCGTCACGTTCTTGTTCACCGTCTCGCACACCTGGCGGTTGACGGTGTACGAGCAGTCCTTCATCACCGTTTCCGTCACCGGCTTGTTCACCGTGTACGTCACGTCCCGCATGACGGTGCTGGTGACCGGCCGGTTGACCGTCTCCTGCACCTGCTGCATCACCGTCTCGGTGACGCTGCGGGTGCCGCTCTTCACTTCGTCCCGATAAACGGTGCGGGTGACCGGCCGCATGACCGTTTCGTTGACCGTCTGGTAACGGGTTTCCATCCGGGTCTCGGCGACCGTCTCGTAGCTCATGCCGGCCCCGGTGCCGAGGCCCAACCCGCCGAGCACCCGTCCGCCGAACAGCCCGCGGAGCAGGCCGCCCGACCCGAACCCGCCGCTGCTGCCGACGACCGTGCCGGCCCCGCAGTCGGACGTGCCGACGGCGGCCGTCCCCGAGTAGGACGTACACCCGCAGTGGGCGGCGGAGGCGTCGCCAGCCGCCAGCCCCAACACCGCCGCGGCTGCCGCCGCGAGGCGAGCGCCCAATCGCTTCGTCATGATGGCCTCCTTGAAGAGCGCGGAGGCCGCCGGAATCCGTTCCCGGGTGGCATCCGTGCCCCGATCCTTCGTGTCGCAGTGCGGCGGGCCGGTGCCGGAGAACCGGCGGTTGATTGGCTCGTCGCGTCCGAGACAGCTATCGACCCCGGCGGAAGAGTCGGCGTATCTACGACCGGCAACGAACGGCGAATCGGGGCGACCGGGCGTCGTGTGATGACGCGCATGCGGGGGGTGCCGGGTGGTGGGGTTGTGACGGCGGATGGTTTCATTCCACATCCCCCCACCCCTCCGTGGAACCATGTCCGAATCGTGGAACGTCCCATGCCGGCCAAGCACTTGCGACGATTTTGTGTGGGTGACTGGTTGCGAGAAACCAATCGCCGATGGGTGTGGTTGTTAGCCCGAAGCGCGAGCGAGGGTGACCGCCGGAGCCACGAAACGCCGCGGAGCGGCCGTCGAATGTCGCCCAGGGCGAAAACCCTGGGTGCGAGCGAGCAACACGACACCGCCCCGGAGGTGCCGTCGCCCGTCTGCCGGCCCCTCCAGGGCGGTTTTCATTTCGGTCGGGTTCCCAGGGCTTCCGCCCTGGGCGACATTCGACGGCCGCTCCGCGGCGTGAATGCCGGAATACACAACGACAGCGACCCGCACCGTAAGGGATCGGTGCGGGTCGCTGGGGGGAATCGCTGGGGGATGAGCGGGGGGACGAGCAGTCGATCGTGTGATCGGACCTCGGGGGAATCGCGGTTGGAGGGGGTGTCTCCCGCCGGCGGCTGATGTTTCGTTGAATCCCTTCAGCCACCGGCGGGAGACGAGAGTGACTTAAGCACTCACCATGCCAATGCGGAAACACCCCGTCCGGCGGACACATTCGCCCAAAAAACATCCCGACCGGGCAGGTTGGGCAGACTTTCGCTCAAGTCCGGTCGGGAAAAGTTACAACACGTCCCGCACATGCCGGCACCGATTGAAACAAGGACAGAGCCGGGGCGAAGAACAAAGTACTCCGCACTCTCCGAGTGCGGTTCCGAGCCGCACTCGGAGAGTGCGGAGTACTTTCAGCGGTATAATCCGCCGACGCACCCGGAGTTCCCCATGACCCCTCCGCTCACCCGTCGGCAGTCGCTCTGGCTCGGCCTCGTGGTTCTGGCCGCAGTCGGCCTGCTCGTGTTCGGCCTGATTCAGGTGGGCGGGAAACAGGGCCTGTTCGCCGACCGCACCGAGGTGAGCGTGCGGCTCCGTGAGGCGCACGACATCACCCCCGGCACCGCCGTGCGGGTGAAGGGCATCGACGCCGGCAGCGTGACGGCGGTGGAATACCCCGACACCGACGGCCCGGCCGCCGCCGTCACCGTGCGGATGAAGATCGACCGCAAGTACGCCGACCGCCTGTTCGCCGACGCCACCGCCCAGGCGTTCGCCCCCACCCCGCTCGGGTCGAAGGTGATCGCCATCGACCCCGGCCAGCCGGCCGCCGGCCCGCTCGTGAATGGCGAACTGACCGCGAAGGAAACGCCCGACCTGAGCAGCGTGGTGGCCAAGTTGGATTCCACGGCGAACGAGACGCAAGCGATGCTGAAGGACGTGCGGGCGGGCAAGGGGTCGATCGGTAAACTGATGACCGACGACGCCCTGTACGACGACCTGAGCGGGCTGGCGAAAGACTCGCGGAGCTTCCTCAAGCGGGCCGATGGCGTGGCCCAGAAAGTGGAGGCGAAGGCGGACGCGGTGGACCAACTGGTGGCCGACACCCGCGGGGTGGTGAAGAGCGCGAAGCAGAGCGTGGACGCCGTGCAGAGCCTGCCGGTAGTGCGGAACTACGTGGTGAACGCCGACCGCCTGCTGAACCGCCCGGACTGCACGGCGGTGGTGTACCAGTACGCTGCCGCCGACCTGTTCGAGACCGACTCGTTCCAACTGACCGACGACGGCCGCGGGCACATGTCGCGGCTAGCCACCTATCTGCGGACGCTGAACGGCAAGGTGGAGGTGGTGGTGGCGGCGGTGGGCGACCCGAAGGCGGAGGAGACGACGGCAGGCGTGCGGCTGACCGAACAGCGGGCTGCCGGGGTGCTCAAGTACATAGAATCGCAGAAGGGGCTGAAGACGAGTTGGTTCAGCAGTCGGAAGGCGTCGGCGATTGGTTCGGGCAACGCCCCCTCCCCGCTGGGCGACGGGCCGAAGTCGGCCGACTATGTGCAGGTGGTCATGTTCGTCCCGCGCTGAGTGGAAAGGAAGTTCACCGCCGAGGGCACATGAGGGCACAAGAGGAAGACAGAAGAGCTAACCACAGAGGCACAGAGACACAGAGAAAACTGAAGGCAGTCTGAGACACTCCTCTCCCTCCTGTATTCTCTGTGTCTCTGTGCCTCTGTGGTTAGTCCTGATTTTCTGCCCCCCTCTCGTGCCCTCATGTGCCCTCGGCGGTGAAATCGGATTACAGTCCCCCGCAAGGATCGCCGTGCCCGACACCCCCGCCGCCGCCGTTCCCCCGCTCACCCCGGCCGATGCGGCGCGGGTCGGCATCACCTTCCACTTCTGCCGCATCCAGTTCCCCGCCCTGGCGGTGTCCGAGCAGGCGTTCCGCACGCACCTGCACCGGGCCGTCGCCACCTACGCGCCGAAGGCCCCCGGCCCCATCACCTGGGCCGGCTTCCTGGAAGGGCTGTACGCCCTCGACTGGACGGTCTGCTGCGGGTGCGTGGAGGGGCTGGAGCGGGCGTGGGAGGTGCTGTTCGCCACCCGCACCGGCCGAAGCGACTGCCTGCTGGTGGACGCCCTGCGTGCCCGTGCCTGCCGGTTGTACCCACGGGATGACGAGAAGCAGGAGAGCGCCGTCACCGAGTTCTGGAGCCATTTGATCGTGCCCGAGTCGGTCGGGTCGGTGCCGGTGCTGCTGCGGTACGACGGACAGCGGCCGCTCGCCCCGTGGCTCATCCGCGTGTTCCAGAACTGGCACCTGTCGAAACTGCGGCAGCACCCGCACGCCACCGCCATGCCGGACGACGACATCGCCATGCCGCTGCCGGCGTACAAGACCGACACCCGCTGGCACGAGGCGTTCGTGATGGCCGCCCGCGAGTGGCTGGGGGCAATGGCCGACGGCGAACGGCTGATCCTGGGCCTGCGGTGGCGGTACAAGATGAGCCAGCGGGAGGTGGCAAGCATGCTCGGCGTTCACGAGGGGACGATCTCGCGGCAGACGGACAAGTTGCGGGATCACGCCCTGGAAGCGATCGGCCAGCGGCTGGTGCGGGAAGGTTGGACCGGCGACGACCTCGAGGGGTACATCCTGACCGAGATGGGCGGGTTGCTGGTGGACGACCCCCGTCTGAGCGCCGACCAGTTGACGCGACTGCTGAGCGCGAAGGGGAAGGCACTGCCGGCCAGTTAGCCCGAAGCGCGAGCGAGGGGGTGAACCACCTGTGGGAATGAGGGGCGGCCCCCGCCGCGGAGCGGCGACAGGTGTTAGCCAGGGGTGAAGTCGGCGAGCCGAAGGCGAGCGACGCAACCCCTGGAATCGGGCACGAAAATGACCAAGCCCGGAGGGGCGACTGGTGCGGTGTCTGTCGCCCCTCCAGGGCTTGTGAACTTGGTGGCTGGTTCCAGGGGTTCCGCTCGCTATCGCTCGCTTCACCCCTGGCTAACATCTGTCGCCGCTCCGCGGCGGGTGTTACATCCCAGGGCCGTTCGCCCCTTCACCTGGCGCTTTTCCATCCGGCGGCGGCGGTGGCACCTCATCCTGCACGGGCTTCTCGATCGCGGGCGTTCGGCCGGTCAGCCGCTTCCACTGGGCGATGATGTCAACCGGAAGGAAGATCGTGTCTGCCACGAACGAGAGGGGGAAGTCGGCGATGAAGAACAGTGCGATACCGATCGCGTTGGATGTCTTCTGGAACACTGGTGTGGTGTCCCGTGTCACCCACTCCCCCGTGACCGGGTCGTGCTCACTGAAAGAACTGCTCGACCCGGTTGGCTCGCCGCGGGCGACGGCGGCGACGTGTGCGGTCAGCATTTCGCTGTCCGTGCGCACGCCGCCGTACAGACGGTTTGGGCGAAGTTGTCCCTTGTAGTTGAAGTACGTTCCCGGCGGCTGATGGTTCAGGAACGTACCGCACCCGATGGCCGGCAGTGCGGCAACCACCGCGAACAGTGCGAGCGTACACCGCTTCATGACAGATGCCTTGTGAGCGTTCGCCGGCGTGTACCGTCCCGACAGCGTGTACGCAACCCGAACCTCTGTCGCCCGCACGAACACTCTTCCCCCTCCGTTCGCACCACTTCTGCCGATCCCCCGCCCCACCTCCCCCGCCGGCACATCTGTTCCGGGTTGCCCGCCTGAGGCCGTCCGCCCACAATATCCGATGAGAAAGTAATCTCACGGAGCGGCGCAACTTATGGACAAGGTGATCCGCATCCTCACCTGGACGGTGTTCGGCGTCGGGTTCATTCTGGTGGTGCTGGTGTCGCTGCTGGCGTCCCTCACCGGGATGTCGGCGTTCGCCCAACAGCCGGCGAATGCCACCCGCTCGAAGGTGAAGGTGAGCGTGCCGCAGGAGGACGCCGAGCTGGTGATCGAGGGCAAGCCGACCCGCACGGTCGGCAAAACCCGCGAGTACGACACCCCCGACCTGGAGCCGGGCAAGAAGTACCTGTACGAGGTCAAGGTGGTGTGGAAGCCGAACAAGTTCACGACCCTCACCCGCACCCGCGTGGTCAAGTTCGTGGCCGGCGACCCGGTGGAGGTGGACCTGACCGTGGCCCAGCCGACCGACACGGCCGACGTGCTGCTCAAGCCGGCCACCGCCGACGTGCTGAAGGACATGGCCGCCGCGGCCAAGCTGACCAAAGACGACGTGGTGTTCGAGCCGAAGGCGACCGACGCCCGCGGGCTGATCGCGGCGGTGACGGCGGGGGCGAAGCGGGCGGTCGGCGTGCAGGCCGACGCCGAGAAGGTGAAGGCGATCAGGGCGGCGATCAAGAAGGCGGAGTTGGAAGGGAAGATCGACGTGCAGCAGGTGGCCCCGGCCGAGTGCAAGGACTACGGCGAGGCGACGGTGGTGTTCCTGTACTTGGGCGACGAGGGGAACGCGGCCCTGATGCCGGTGCTGCTACGGGACGTGAAGACCGGCACGCGGGTGGTGTCGTACCGCTTCAAGATGGGCGACTGGAAGCCGACCGCCACCCGCAAGGGCACGAACGCCGACGGCGAAGAGTACGAGATCCACACCTGGACCGTGACCGCCGACGACAAGAAGAAGTACGGGAAGAAGTGAGCCGTTGACCGTTGGCACGCGGATGACGCCGATTTAAACGCGGATGAAGACAGATTTATTCTGTTCTGATCCGCGCTGAAATCGGCGTCATCCGCGTGCCGCATTTCTGGTACGATACCCACCTTGCCTCATCGCCCCGGAGGGTGGCCCGTGCCCCGTCGCCTTGTTGCGTGCGTGCTCGCGCTCGTCGTCGTGTTGCCCACCCTCGCCGGCACCTCGAACAGCCTGATGGACGTCCACCCGGACGGCACCAAGTTGGCCGTCGCCAACACCGACGCCGGCACCGTGAGCGTGGTCGATCTGAAGACCCGCAAGAAGGTGGCCGAGTTCCCGTGCGGCGACCACCCGGAAGGGGTGACGTGGGCGGGCAAGTCCGACACCATCCTCGCCACCGTGTGGGGCGACGACCGCGTGCTGTTCTACGACGCCGCAAAGGGGCACCAGTTCACGTTGAAAGTGGACGACGAACCGTACGGCATCGTGTGTACGGCCGACGGCAAGTTCGCCTACGTCACGCACGACTACCCCGGCACGATCAGCGAAATCGACGTCGCCGCCCGCAAGGTGACTCGCACTTTCCCGGTCGGCAAGTTCACCCGCGGCCTCGCCCTGAGCGCCGACGAGAAGACGCTGTACGCGACCGAGTTCTTCACCGCCACGCTCATCGCCGTCAGCCGCGAGACGGGCAAGGTGACCGACACCTGGCCGGGGTACGACTCGGACAACCTGGCCCGGCAGGTGACGCTGCACCCGAAGCGGGCGAAGGCGTACGTGACGCACATCCGCAGCCGGGTGACGGCGTTCGACGCGGCCGGGTCCATCTTCCCGCAGGTGAGCATGTGCGACCTGTTCGAGCGGCCGAAGGACGAGAAGCGGCGGCGGAGCATCGCCCTGGACACCTACAACGGCGTGTACGTGCCGACCAACCCGTGGGAGACGGCCGTCAGCCCGGACGGGAAGACGGCGTACACCATCTACGCCGGCACCAACGACATGAACATCCACACGGTGCTGGACGACGACTACCGCGAACTGTCGCGGAAGGGGAGTGCCGTCCGGATCGGCCAACACCCGCGGGCCGTGCGGGTCAGCCCGACCGGGGCCGAGGTGTACATCTCCAACACGCTCGACTACGAGGTGGGCGTGTACGACGCAAGCGGCCGGCGGCTGGGCGGGGTGGCGGTGTGCGACCCGCCGCACACGGCCGAGTGGCGGCGGGGCAAGGAACTGTTCGTGACGGCCCTCACCCCGATGGGCGGCGGGCGGGGCATCGGGTGGGTGTCGTGCAGCAGTTGCCACCCGGACGGTGTGACCGACGCCCGCACGTGGCAGAACCCCGAGGGCGACCGCAAGACGCCGAACCTGTTCGGGCTGGCGCACACCCACCCGCTGCACTGGAGCGCCGACCGGGATGAGAGCCAGGACTTCGAGTACACCATCCGCGGGGTGCTCATGCGGGGCCGCGGGCTGAGCACCGAGCGACTGAAGCAGGGGAAGGAGACCGACCGCGTGGCGCTCGACCAGAAGTGCTCCGGGCTGACCAAAGACCTGGACGCGATGGCCATCTACACCAACTCGTTCCCGGTGCGGCTCTCCCCACACGCGGCCGGGCCGGGCAAGCTGACCGCCGAGGCCGAACGCGGGAAGAAGCTGTTCGAGAGCGCCGCCACCAAGTGCGCCACCTGCCACACCGGGGCGTACTACACCGACAGCTCGCTGGCGGTGAAGCCGTTCAAGGTGCACGACGTGGGCACCGGCGGGGACAAGCGGGAGAAGATGGGGCCGAAGTACGACACGCCCACCCTGCTCGGCGTGTACCGCATGAACAGCTTCCTGCACGACGGGCGGGCGAAGACGCTGCACGAGGTGCTGACGGCGCACAACGCCGGCGACAAGCACGGCGTGACCAGCCAACTGAAGCCGGCGGAGGTGGACGACCTGGTGGCGTTCGTGAAGAGCCTGCCCTACCAGACCCCGCCGGAAGACACGCCGAACACGGTGCCGCACTTCACGAAGGGGATGCGGTACCCGCGCCCCGAAGACAAGAAGTAGCGCCGCCGCTAGGTAGGGGTCACGGCGGCCCCCAGATTTCGCACCCGATGCCGCCTTGGACGGCGACCGCCAGCCGCAGCCCGTCCGGGCTGTAGGCCACGCCAAAGATCATGCTCGGGTAGTCGAACGACGCCACCTCCTGCATCGCCACCAGATCCCAGACGTGGACGCGGGCGGGGTTGTCCTTGGTCACCCCAACCCGATCCCCGCAGCAGGCGGCCAGGCGGGTGCCGTCCGGGTTGAACGAGACGCTCCACACGCACGACGCGAACCCACCTAGGGTGGCCACCTCTCGCCAGGTGCGGGCGTCCCAGATGCGGACCTCACCGCCCCCTTTTGTGGACTGGTAGTTCCCGTACGCCGCAGCCAGGTAGCGCCCGTCCGGGCTGAACTCCAGTCCCCACGCCCCGTAATACCGGCGGTCGAGCACCCGGAGCAGGGTGCCGCTCGCCACGTCCCACAACTGCACCTCGCCCGAGCCTTGGCCGCCCGCCCCGTTCCCGAACCCGAGGCCGAGCGTGCGTCCGTCCGGGCTGAATCGCACGGACGTGGCCCACGCCCCGTTGAGTGGGGTGGGGAAGCCGCCGGCCGACTTGTCCGCCTTGGCCAATTGATGCCGCAGCCGAGACGGGTCGAGGTCGTACACCCAGGCGCGCTTGTCCATGCTGGTGGCGAGCGCGAGCAACTTGCCGTCCAGGCTGAAGTCCACATCGAGCGGACCGCGTTGGTTCTTGGTTGCCGACACCGGCAGCGCCTCTACTTGGCCGGTCTGGAGGTCGGTGATCGAGAGGCCTTCGGAGAGGGACTTCCCGTTTGGGCTGAACCGCACTCGTGCGCAGCTCATCGATCCCCCGCCCGTCGCCATTTTTGCGAACTCGATCGGGGTGAGGTGCCCATCGCGCGCGTCGAACACGACCCCTGCGCCGGCGAGCGCCACCAACCGCCCGCCGGGGTGGAACGCCACGCCGGTGCCGACCCTCTTGACCTTCACTTCTTCCCGCAGGGCGCGGAGCCGCACCGTCCGATCACCCCCGCCACTGGCCAGGGTGCGGCCGTCGGGGGCGAGGGCCGGCACGCCGACGGTCGGGTCCTGGAACCGGCGGGACTCCTCCAGGGTGGCGGCGGAGAGAATCAAGAGGTTCGCGGCGGCGGTCATCACGGCCAGGGTGCGGCCGTCCCCGCTGAACCGGGCGGTCTGCACCAGGTCGGTACCGGTCGTGAGCGTCTTCAGGAGTTTGCCGTCGACCGACCGCAACTCCAGACTCGCCACCGGCTGCTCCTTGTCCCCGCCTTCCACCCGGCCGAGGAGCAGGGAACCACCGTCGGTGGACAGGGCGACGGACGTCACCGCCGACACCCCCCGCACGTTCGCCACTTTTCCCGGCGGGTTCCCCCCCTGTTTGTCCTCGCCGGTGGCGACGTCCCACGCGCGGGTCGAGCCGTCGTCGCGGGCGGCGACCACCCGTTTGCCGTCGGGCGTGTCCACCACCGCGACGACCGGCGGCCCGCTGGCGAGGAACTGTCGCCCGTCGCCCGCCGTGCTCGCGTTCCACAGGTGAACGGACCCGTCCCGGCTGCCGCTCAGCACCCGCTCGCCGGCCGGGTGGAAGGTGATGCACAGTACCACGTCGGCGTGCCCGATGAACTTGCACACCTCCCGCTTGGCGTCGAGATCCCACACCCGCACCGTGCGGTCGTCCGATGCGATTGCCAGTCGCTTCCCGGTCGGGTCGAACGCCACCGCGTTCACCGCGGCGGTGCCGACCTGGAAGACCAGTTTCTCCCGCTGGCGGCTCACGTCCCACACCCGCACGCCCCCGTCGGCGTCCCCCGAGGCGATGAGCGAGCCGTCGGCCGAGTAGGTGAGGGCGGTGATCGCCGCGGTGTGCCCGCGGAGGTCGATGGTGCTGCCGCCGCACAGCCGCCACAGGTGGTGCCACTCGGGGCCGCGGAGGTCGTCCTGGTCGGGCCGCTCCGGCCGCACCTTGTCCAGCAGCGCCAGGGCGTGGCCGAACCGCTTCTCGTCGCACGCCTTCTGGGCCTCTTTCATCTGGGTGACGTACAGGTAGCGGTGGGCCAGCGCCTCCTGCTCGGCCGCCCGCTTCCGCTGCTCCTCGGCCAACCCCCGCAGGCGGTCGGCCTCGTCCCGCTGGACGGTCAGTTCGGCGTTCGCCACTTCCACCCGCCGCTTGCCGTCGGCCAGTTCGGCGTTGTACCCCAGGGCCACCAGCCCCCAGATGAGGGTGGCCGCGGCCACCGCCCCGACCGCCACCAGCGCCGCCCCGGCCGGGTGACGGCGTGCCCACTTCACCGCCCGCTCGACCGGCCCCGCCCGCCGGGCCAGCACTGGCTCGCCGTTCCGCCAGCGGTCCAGGTCGTCGGCCAGGGCGGCGGCGCTGGAGTACCGCCGGGCCGGTTCCTTCTCCAAACACTTCAGGCAGACGGTTTCGAGGTCGCGGTCGACCCACGGGCAATGGGTGCGGACGGCCGCCGGCTCCCGCTCCCGCACCTGATACAGCGTGTCGAGCACGTCTTCACCGACGAACGGCGGGCGGCCGGCGAGCAACTCGTACAGCACCGCCCCCAGCCCGTACACGTCGGCCTCGGTGGTCACGTCCTCCCGCCCGCGGGCCTGTTCGGGGGCCATGTAGCTGGGGGTGCCGAGGATGGCCCCGGTGCGGGTGAGCGTGCTGTCGCGGCCGATCCGCCGGGCCAGGCCGAAGTCGGTCACGTGCGGCTCGCCGGCCGCGTCGAGCAGGATGTTCCCCGGCTTGATGTCGCGGTGCAGGATGCCCCGCTGGTGTGCGTGGTGGACCGCCCGCGCGACGGTCGCCATCAGTTCGGCCGCGGCCGTCTGGCGGGCCTTCGCGGCCGCCCGCGTCCCCGCCTTGGGCACCGCCCACTCGCCCATCCGCCTGGCAAGGCTTCCGCCGTCGATCAACTGCATGGCGTAGAACTGCACCCCGCGGGCCTCGCCCACGTCGAAGATGGACACGATGTGCGGGTGGTCGAGGGTGGCCGCCGCTTCCGCCTCGGCCCGGAACCGCAGCACCTCGTCCGGGTCGGCGAACTCACCCGACCGCACCACCTTCAGGGCGACCGCCCGGTCGAGGGACCCCTGCCGGGCGCGGTACACCACCCCCATGCCGCCGCGGGCGATCTCGTGTTCCAGTACGAAATCGCCGAGTCGCTCCCCGATCTCAGCCGGGGACGCGGGGGCGACCGAGTGGAACCCGGCTGCCGTGGCCGTGCGGTCGTTCGGGTCGGTGTCGGCCACCGCCTCGGCCAGTACGTCGGGGGCGAAGTCGGGGAACCGCACGGTGTAATCGGTCGCGGCCGGCGTGTCCCCCTGCTGCCGGCGGTAGAAGGCGTCGAGCGCGACCACTTCACGAACGGCCGCCCGCCGCGTCGCCCCGGTCAGTCCGTCGACCGCCCCTTCGACCGACGGCCGCCCGCCCGCCCGCCACGCCGCCTCGAACTCGTCGCACACCCGGTCCAGCGAAAGCTCCTCTTCGACCGACAGGCCCTCGGCCGACGGGTCGTCCGTGGTGGGGGGCGGCGGTCGAACGTCCGCGGCCGTTCGGGTGGTGTGGTCAGGGGTGGGCATCGCCGGTCTCCCGCTCCCGGATGGTCCGGATGAGCTGTAGTTTTCGCTTCACCGACCGCGGGCCTTACCGGGCCGCCTCCCAGACGCGGACGGTCCCGTCCTTGCTGCTCGACACGATCCGGCGGCCGTCCGGGCTGAACGTCGCGCTGTACACGTGGCCGGTGTGCCCGGTCAGGGTGAGCAACTCCTGGTGCGTGGCCGCGTCCCACACCTTGATCGTGTTGTCGGCGCTGGTGGTGACCAGCCGGGTCCCGTCGGGGCTGTACGCCACCCCCAGCACCCCGAGGGCGTGGCCGCGGAGCACCGCCAGCTCCTGCCAGGCGGCGGTGTCCCAGACGAGTAGCTCGCCGGGGAGGGTGGCCATGTCCCGGCCGACGGCGGCCGCCAGCCGCCGCCCGTCCGGGCTGAACGCCAGGGTGTTGACGATGTTGCTCGGCCCGTCGAGCAGGGCGAGCCGCCGCCAGGACGCCGTGTCCCACACGCTCACCACGCTGGACTCCTGGCCCCCGGCCTGGGCGACCGCCAGCCGCCGGCCGTCCGGGCTGAACGCCAGCGTCACGGCCGACCGGCCGGTCCGCCGACCCGACGCCGGGCCCGGGAGGTTCAGTGTCCCGGTCTGCTGGCCGGTCTCGGCGTCGAACAGCCGGACCGTTTCGCCGATCGCCCCGGTCGCCACCGTCCGCCCGTCCGGGCTGACCGCGGACCGGATCAGGTACTCCTTCCCCCCCACGGTGTGGACCAGCCGACCGGCGGCGGTCTCCCACACGGCCACCTGCCCGGACTGCCCGGCGGCCACCACCCGCAGCCCGTCCCGACTAAACGCCAGGTCGTAGACGTTCGGCTTCAGGCCGGTCAGGGCGCGGACCTCGGCCCCGGTCGCCGCGTCCCACAGCCGGACCACCCCCTCGCCGCCGCACCCGCCGATCAGCCGCCCGTCCGGGCTGAAGGCCGCGGTGTTGTAGTACGTCTGACTCTTCACCTCCAAGGCCGGCCGGGGCGGGAGAAGGTCCCACATCCGCAGCTCGCCCCCGGGGTTGAGGGTCCGGCTGCTGCCCCCGGCGGCCGCGACCCGCGCCCCGTCCGGGCTGACCGTCGCCGCCAGGATCGGGCTGGTGAACCCGTACAGGCTCCGCTCCTCGGCGAGCGTGTCGGCCCGCCAGACCTTGACCAGCCGGTCCTCCCCGCCGGTTACGAGCCGCCGGCCGTCCCGGGAGAACGCGACCGCGTAGACGACGCCGAGATGGGCGTCGATCTTCTTCCGGGTGTCCCCCTTGTCCGTGCCCCAGACCGCCAACTCGCCCGGCCGCGCCCCATAAACCCCGGACTCCCGGAGGAGCGTCCCGGAGACGGACGCCACGGCCCCGCCGTCCGGGCTGAACGCGACCGCGCGGGCCGGGGTGGGGTGCCGGTTGGTCCACACCGGGACCGCCTTCTCGGCCGGCCGCCACAGGTGGACCGCTCCGTCCTCGCCGCACGACGCCAGGGCGGCGCCGTCCGGACTGAACGCCACTCCGGTGGCCGCCTTCGTGTGGCCCAGGGTGTCGAGTACCGCCGGCCCGTCCGCCACAGGCCGGATCGTGACCGCGCCGTCCGCCCGGGCCGTCGAGAGCCGTTCGCCGTCCGGGCTCAGCGCGACCGACCGTACGGCCGTACGGGGACTGTCGTCGGCCAGCACACTGGCGCCGCCGGGGTACTCCCACACCCGGACGAACCCGCCAGCGGCGTCCCCGCCGGCGGCCGCGAGGAGCCGGCCGTCCCCGCTGAAGGCGACGGACAGGACGGGCCGCCCAGGGCCGGTGAAGGCCCGCACCGCCCGGCCGGTGCGGGCGTCGCGGACGACCACCCGGCCGTCAGCCTCAGCCGCGGCGGTGGCCGACCCGTCGGGGGCGAAAGCCAGCCCGGCAACCGGCCCGGTGGCGGAGTGGGCCACATAGTCGTCCCCGCCGGCAAGGGCCCAGAGGTAGTACCACTCGAACCCGCGGAGGTCGTCGGCCCCGTTGTCCGGGCGGCACCGGTCGAGCAGTTCGACCACGGTCCGCGAGTGCCCGTCCTCGGCCGCCCGGCCGGCCAAGGCGAGCCGGGACGCATACAGGTACCGCTGGGCGAGTGCCCCCTGCCCCTCCGCCCGGGCCCGCTGGGTGTCGGCGTGACCCCGCTGCTTCTCGGCCTCCGCACGCTGCGATTCCGCCACCGTCCGCTGCTCGTCGGCGTCGTCCTTCGCCGCTGCCAGTTCGCGGTTCGTCCCCTCCAAAGTGCGGGAGTACCCGAGCGCCACGCCGCCGCCGACGGCGGCGAGCAGGAAGAGCGTGGTCACCGCCACCAGCCCGGCCGCGGTCGGGTTCCGCCGCACCCACTTGCGGGCACGTTCCCACGTGCCGGTCGGCCGGGCGAGGATCGGCTCGCCCCGCCCCCAGCGGTCCAGGTCGTCGGCCAGGGCGGCGGCACTGCCGTACCGGCGGACCGGGTCCTTCTCCAGACACTTCAGGCAGACCGTCTCCAGGTCCGCGTCCACGGCCGGGCACACCGCCCGCGGCCGCACCACCGCCCCCTCCCGCACCTGGGCGAGGGTGTCCAGAACGTCAGTCCCCTTGAACGGCGGGCGGCCGGTGAGCAGCTCGTACAGCACCGCGCCGACGCCCCACACGTCCGCCGCCGTCGTCACATCCTTCCCGCCCCGCGCCTGCTCCGGGGCCATGTAACTCGGCGTGCCGAGGACCGCCCCGCTCGCCGTCAGGCTGCTCGACGCCCCGATCCGCCGGGCCAGCCCGAAGTCCGCCACGTGCGGCTCGCCGGCCGCGTCCAGCAGCACGTTCGACGGCTTCAGGTCGCGGTGGAGGACGCCCCGCTGGTGCGCGTGATGCACCGCCCGCGCGATCGACGACACCAGCCGTGCCGCCGCCGTCTGACGGTCTCGCCCCGGCGCGGCCGGGATGGACAGTTCGCCCACCCGCCCGGCGAGCGTCCCGCCCTCGATCAGCCGCATGGTGTAATACTGCCGCCCGCGGTACTCGCCGACCTCGTACACCGGCACGACGTGCGGGTGGTCGAGGGCAGCCACCGCCTCCACCTCCTGCCGGAACCGCCGCGCCTCGGTGTCGGACGGGAACTCGCCGGCCCGGATCATCTTCAGGGCGACCACCCGGTCGAGGCTCACCTGCCGCGCCCGGTACACCACCCCCATCCCGCCGCGGGCGATCTCCGCGAGCAGCTCGTAATCCCCGAAGTACCCGACGCGGGCGCCGGGCGGGGGTTCGGCCGCCCCTGCCGGCTCGGTGGCCGTTCGGTCGGGCGGCTCGCCGTCCCCGCCGACCGCCCCGCCCAGCCACGCGGCGTCCAGCTCGGGGAACCGGACGGCGTACTCGTCCGCCCGGGGGGACTCCCCGGCCGTCCTCCGGTAGTCCGCGTCGAGCAGCACCAGCTCACGCACTGCCGCCGCCCGCACCGGCTCGGTCAAACCGGCGACCACGTCCTCGATCATCGGCCGGCGGTCGGCCCGCCAGGCCGCCTCGAAACGGTCGCACACTTCCTCCAGGAGCAGCGCCTGCTCGACCGGCAAGGCCGCCGCGGAGCCGGCGAACGAGGCGGTCCGCTGGTCATCCCGGCTCATGGCCCACCTCCCGCTCCCAGATGGTCCGGATGAGCTGTAGTTTCCGTTTCACCGACCGCGGGGCGCACCCGACGGCCGTCGCCACCTCGTCCACCGAGTGCCCGTCCATCCGCAGCACGGCCACCCGCCGCAGGTCGTCGTCACCCAGCGCGGCCAGCAGCCGCCCGCACTCGTCCGCCACCTCGCTCGCCAGCGCCGGGTCGGGCTCCCGGCCGAGCACCTCTTCCAGCCCGCCCGGCGGCGTGTCGGCGGCCGCACCCCCGCCCCGCTTCAGCCGGGCGGCGTCGCGGGTGTAGTGGGCGGCCTTCCGCAGGGTGAAGGCGGCCAGCACCCGCCACAGGCCGTCCCGGTCGGTCAGGTCCGGGAACCGCCCGGCCTCGGCGTTCCGGCAGAAGCTGTCGAATGCCGAGAGGGCCACGTCCTCCTCGTCGGCCATCCGCCGGGGGGAGTTGCGGAGTCGTACCCGCGCCAGTCCGACCAGGCGGTGGAAGTACCTCTCCCAGAGCGGGCGGACGGCGGCCGACTCGCCCGCCTGGAGCTGACCGATCCAGAGGGTGACGGCGTCGTCGGTGGTCATGGGCGATACCGCGAGCGAGATGGTCTCCGGATCGTAGCGGTGGGGCACGGCTGTCGCAATCGGTCAACCCCGGCCGCCGGTCGGAAGGGGATGCCCGGCCGCCGGAAGCGGGGGCCAATTTCGGGCGGCGATTATTTCTGGCCCCTCGCCGCCGGCGGCGGGCATTCCCCTGACGAGCCGCCGCCCGACACCGGACGGGGCCATCAACCCTCGGACGGAGCGAGTCATGCCGAACCAAAAGGACAACCAGGCGGGAGCGCGGTGGGCGAAATTCTGGGACTGCCTGCGGCGGGCCTTCGGGGCGATGTGCGTCTGACCAGCCGCCTCGGCGGCGTCACGCGGGGGGTGTGCCCATGCCCGAACCGGAACCGGAACCGGACGCCGCCGCTCGCGAGCGTCTGATCGCGGTACTCGCGGAGCACCTGTGCCGGCCGGGCGGGTTGTCATGGCCGGGGGCAGACGGGTTGACGACGGAGGAGGTGGTTCTGGCCGCCTGGCGGGAGCGATCAGCCGACGGTCAGGGTCCGACACTGGCCGAGTTGCTCGCCCACTTCCAGTCGCTGGCGGGTGGTGCGTCCCGAAGTGCGGACTGAACGGCCTGGCGGCAGCCCGCCCTCACCGCTTGCCCTTCTCGAACGACTCCATCACCCACACCTCGCCGTTCAGGTCTTTCTTCACCACCCCGCACCCGGCGGCGTACCAGAACGTCATCCGCCCGGTCACCTTCCCGCCCGTCAGCACCTCGGTGTCCAACCGCAGGGCGTCGAACTCGCCCGCGGGCACCTTCACCTTCTCCACCTCACCCGCCACCCCAACCCACCCGCTCTGGCCCGGAGCGCCGTGCCCCTCGATCACCCACTTGTCGCCCTTCTTCTCCGGCTGTTTCAGGAACACGACCCGCTTGTCCGGCTCACCGGTGCCGAACACGCCGTCTTTCGACACCACCCGCTTGTCTTCCACTTTGCCGCTCCGCCCCTCAACGTCCGTTTCAATCGTCACCAGCGTTTCGCCGTCCTTCTCCTCGACCGCCGTGATCGAAAACGTCATTCGCGATTTGCCGTTCGTCATCACCCACTTCGTGCCCACGGTCGTCGGGTAGTACAGGGGCGGAGCGGCCTTCGGCACCGGGGCGGCCAACACCGGGGTGAGAACGGTCAGTGCGACGAGTCCGAGAACACCGCTTCGCATCACGCCCCCCTCCGGTCGGCCCTTCGATCATACCGCCCGGAGGGGGTAGAATCACCCGCGAACGTCGCGGTCACCCGGTCGCCGAGGGCCGCAGTCGTCGGTCGTGCCAGAACGGCCGGCGCCGCGGATCCGCGGGCGGGCCAAACCCGCTCGACCAAGGAGATGCCCTGGCACCCCGCCCATCCCGACATTTTTTCGCCCTCACCTGTCACAGCACCGCCGGGTGCGAGTACAGGAGAAGTACCTCGGGAGATCGTCGGCCATGACCGCTCAACCCGTCCGCGGCCAACACTTCAGTTACCTGCTGCCCCACGGCTGGCGGACGGGCGAGGAGGGGCCGTTCGCCCTCGCCCTGTTCGCCCCGGACATGCGGGCGGGCATCATCGTGTTCGGCCAGAGCGGGCTGACGCACCCGGTCAGCCCGGAGCAGTTCGCCCACCAGGCGATGGCCGGCGTCATGCGACTCGCCCCGGACGTGCAACTGCTGAACTCGCAGCCGTGCCAGCCCCGCCCCGGTTACACCCACGCGGCGGTGATGGAGTGCATGTACACGGTGATGACCCCGACCGGGCCGGTGCCCATCCGCGGGGTGGTGGTCAGCCACGTGGCCATCGGGTACGGGCACTGTAGCGGCACGCTCACCCTGGCGTCGGCGGAGGAGCCGCAGTGGCCGAGCTACCGCGACTGGCTGCCGCAGGTGGCGGCCGCCGCGGTGAACACCGGGCCGAACGCCTACGGCAGCGGCACCATGGCCGGGGTGATGGGCGACATCGCCCGCCAGGACCACGCCGCGAACCGGGCGTACCAGCAGCATTCCAATCAGACGTGGCAGGGGGTGGCGGACGCCCGCGCCGCGAGCACCGACCGACAGCAGGGGCAACTCGGGCCGGTGCTCACCGGCCAGGAGTGGGTGGCCGACCCGTACGGCGGGCCGATGATGCGGCGGCCCACCACCCCGGCCGTGATCTGGCGGAGCGGCGACGGGCGGGAGGTGGCGTCGGACGACCCGTCGTTCGACCCGCGGACCCCCTTCGACGCCGACTGGCGGCGGGTGCGGTGACTGCGGGGCTGCCCCGACCGCCTCACCGGCCCGGCGGAGCGTACGCTCAAGATCCACAGGCGGACGTGCGTCACCGCCGAACCGGGTGCGCTTCGGTCCCGTTCTCCCCGCGGCGCAGTTGCACCACCACCGGGAAGCGGTCGGTGAACTCCTCCTGGTGGGACACCACGATGATCCGCTTCAGGTGGTCCTTCAGCCGGTTCAGCTCGTCGGCCGCGGCCCGCAACCCGTCCTTGTCCAGGCTGCCGAACCCCTCGTCGATGATGACGCACTCGAGCGGGCGGGCCTGCCCGGTGGCGAACCGGCCGATGGCCAGGGCGACCGAGACCGCCACCCGGAACTTCTGTGACCCGGACAGCATCTTCACCGGGATCGGGTTCGGTTCGCCGCCGCGGAACACGAGCAGGTCGAACGCCTTGTCGTCCCCGTCGGCTTCGGCGAGGGCGACGGACAGGTCGCCGCCGGACAGGTTGTGCAGCGTCTGCTGGGTCAGCCGGACGATGGCCGACTCGGCCTCGCGGATGAGTTCACGTTGCAGCCCGCCCTTGCCCAGCAGTTTGTCCAGCTTGGCGTGAACGCGGGCGTCCGTCTCGGCGGTGGCGATGTCGGCGGTCAGTCGCGTCAATTGCACACGACGGCGGACCAACTCGGCGTGTGTGCCGACGGCGGCGCGGTGGGCGGTGTCGCACTCGGCGAAGGCGAGTTCGGCCGACCGCTGGGCGCGCCTCGCGTCGTCCACCGGGATGCGGGCGTCGTCCGGCACGTCGGCCATCTCGTGCCGGATCTGCACCCGTTGGCTTTCCCACTCGCGGCGGAGGGCGGTGTCGGCTTCGAGCGCCTTGAACCGCTCTTCAATGCCGGCGGCGGTGAGCGAGCGGAGTTCGGTGGCGGCGTCGGTGGCGTCGGTAGCGTCCTTCCACCCGTCGGGCAGTTGAGCGAGCCGGCCGTCGCGGGTGGCGGTGTCGCGGGCCAGGTCGGTGCCGAGTTTGGTCAACTCCGCCTCGACCCGTTGTAGGTCGGTTTCCTGTCGCTTGACGGCCGGGTCGAGTTCCTTCAACTCCCGCTCGGCGTCCTGCTGGCGGGTGCGTGCGGCGGTGTGGCGGGATTGCACGTCGGTCAGGCGCTGGCCGAGTTGCGTGATCTCGCCTCGCACGGCGGTGGCGTCGGTGGTGCCGCCCAGTGCGGTCAGGCTGCGCTCCAGGTCGGTTCGTCGCTGGTGCAGGCGGGCCCGCTCGGCGGTGCCGTCGGTCAACTTCTTCAGTCGTGCGTCGGCCCCTTCAAGGTTCAAAGTGGCAGCGGCCGACTTCGCCTTCGCGTCGGTGGCCGCGGCGGTGAGCGCGGTCACGCGGCCGGACAGACGGTTGCGTTCGTCTTCCGCGTGTTTCTCCGTCACCTCTTGCCCGCACTGCGAGCACGTGACACCGACTTTCACGTCGGCGAACGCCTTCTGTAGCCTCTTCGCGTCCTTCAACAGCCCGCTGGTTTCGGCCTCGGCGTCTCGGGCGGAGCGCTCGGCATCGGCCGCACTCGTCTGCTCCCGACGGGCGGCGGCCAGGTCGTTGTCGAGCGTGGCGGGGAAGGCGTCGGCATTCCCGTTCACCGTGGCCAGTTCGTCGGCGATGGTGAGGAGTCCACTCAACCGCTCTCGCTCTTTGGTGGCGGTGTCCTTCTCGTTGGAGAAGTCGGAGGCCGCTTGCCGCTGGTCGCTGACGACCAGCCGCAGCCCCTCCGCCCGCAGGCGGTCGGCATCGTACTTCGTTCGCCCCTCGTCGCGGCGGGCGTTGCCGGCGGACTGCTTCGTCTCGGCGTCGGCCACCTTCCCCCGCAGCGGGATCAGTTGTTGAAGCACGGGCACGACGGCGGACAGTTCGACGAACCGGGCGTGATCGCGGCGGATCGTCTCGGCGTCGCGATCCCGCTCGTCCGCCTCTTCCAACTTGCGGTCCAGGTCGGCCGCCTGGGTGTTCAGCTTCGCCCACTGCTCGGCCTGGGGCACGGCGGCCACGGTGCGGGTGCGCGCGGCGTCGGCTTGGTCGCGCCCGGCGGTGGTGTTCTCCACCGCGGCGGCGGCCACTCCCAGGTCGCCGTCGGTCACGTCCGCGAGGGCCGCCCGCTGCTGCTGCAACCGCTCCAACTCTTTCTTCCGCTCCTTGCTGGTGTCGTTCACCCGCCCGCTCAGCTCCTCGTACCGCTCCACCCCGATGATCTTCTTGAGCGTCTCCAGTCGCTTGGTGGGGGTGGCGTCCAGGATGTCGTCGGCCCGCCCCTGCCGCAGCAGCACCGACGCGCAGAACGCCTCGAACGTCAGCCCGACGGTGCCCCGCACCCACTCGGTCACGGCGTCCGCCCCGTCCACGTCGGGCACCCGCTTCCAGCACCCGCCGGCCAGTTGTTCCACCGCCTGCGTCGTCCGCCCCTTCAGCGTGCGAGTGCGAGTGACGCGGTAGTCGGTGCCGCTGAACTCGAAGTCGAACGACACGCTGAACCCGTTCGCCCCGTGGCGGACCAACTGGTCGTGCCCCCGCCCGCCGCCGCGGTGCTCGGCGTACAGGCAGTACGTCATCGCGTCGAACACCGCGCTCTTGCCCACCCCGTTCGGCCCGCCGACCACCCACAGCGGCTCGTCGGCGGTGAACGCGATCTCCGTCTTCGGCCCGTAGCTGAGGAAGTTCTCCAGCGTCACGCGCTTGGGGATCACGACGGGCCTCCGGGCTTGAGGAACGCTTCGGCCAGTTCGAGCACGCGGGCCTTGTCCGGGTCGGCGTCGCGGTCGAGCTGGTCGGTCAGGTAGGTGCGAACCGTGTCGGCGAACGCGGCCCGCGGGGAGAACTTCACCTCGCCGCCGGCGTCGGCTCCGGCCGGCTCCACCCAGGCGAGCGTGTGCCAGCGGGGGAACATCCGCTTCAGTTGCCGGCTCACCTCGTCGCGGCTGAGGGCGGTCGGCGGGTGGACCAGGAACCGCACGATCGCCGCGTTGTGGTCCGCGTACTTCTCGTGGACGGTCGGCAGTTCGGCGTCGGGGTCGGTGAGTGTGATGGTGTGGAACGGCGTGGGCGGGATCGGCAGCGTCTTGGGCGTCACCGCGTCGGCCCCGTTCACGTCGAACAGCACCACCCCGTGCGTGTCGTGCGTCTCACCGAAGTCGAGGCGGTCGAGGCTGCCGGGGTATCGCACCGTCTCGGCCCCGCCCAGGCACTGCGGCTGGTGGATGTGCCCGAGGGCGACGTACCGCCAGTCCGGGTGCAGCTCGCCCACGTCGAACAGCACGTCGTCGCGGTCGCTCATCTTGTACGCGGTGGTCAGCTCGCTCCCCCGCACGTGCAGGTGCGCCACCAGCACGGTGGGGAGCGTCTCGTCGAAGTCGGCGGCGGTCGATTTGCGTTGCAGCCAGTTCGCCACCGCCGCCCGCACCTGCCGGTTCTCTTCTTCCTTGCTCGCGTAGGTGTCGGCCGCCACGTTGTACCGGCTGGGGAACGGGTACGGCAGCAGCACGAACTGCACGGCGTTGCCGGCGGGGTCGGGCAACCGCACCACGGCCTGGGTGTTCGCCAGGTAGAACCGACCCGGCGAGAGCACCCCGCCCTTGCCGGCCGCGGGCACGGCCAAGCTCATGCCCGCCCGCACCATGTCGATCTTGCGGTTGCTGTCGTGGTTGCCCGTCACGGTGAGGATGGTGCCTCCGCGGGCGAAGAACGGCAGGAACGTCTGCCGCAGGTGCCCCAGCGCCGCGGTCACGTCGTCCACCGACGCCTGTTCGCTGAACAGGTCGCCGGCGACGATGAGCACGTCGGCGGAGTGCTCCTCGCACAGCTTGGCCACCGCCTCCACCCGCTGCTTCAAGTCGTCGGTGCGGTCCAGCCGGCCGAGCCGGTCGCACAGGTGCCAGTCGGCCGTGTGGACGATCCGCATGGCGGTCTCCGTTGGGGTACTTTCTGTTGGCGGGTCGCGGCCGGGTGTGACGGGAAATTCCGGAAGTGGTCTGCTCGCCCCGCGAGCGGGTTCGGAAGACCGCTCGAAGTGGTCTGCTCGCTCCGCGAGCGGGCCCGGCAGACCGCTCGCGGAGCGAGCAGACTACTTTCAGAAAATGTCCTGATCGGGCGGGGCGACGGCGGAGCGTGCGGAACCGGGCGGCGGGGCGTCGGGCAGTTCGGCGTCGTTCTCGCTCAGGGCGAACGGCGGGAACGGGATCTTCGCCAGCATCGGCTCGCGGAAGCTGGGCAGGTACAACAGCTTCTCGTCCGGCTGCAACTGCGAGGCGGCACTGCGGGCGCTCGGCCCGAGGAACTTCCACACCTCCGCGCCGAGTTCGAGCGTGCCGCTACGGCCGACCGCCCGCACGGCCGCGTTCTCGATCACCCGCGACTTCACCAGGCTGGCCTGTTGTTGCGCGCCGAGCAGGATGATGCCCTGGCTGCGGCCCTCGCTGGCCACCGTCTCCAGCTTCTGCGTGATCGGGTCGTGGCTGTCCTTCGGGGCGAAGCGGTTCAGCTCGTCGAGGGTGATGAGGTACTTCAGGTGCGGCGTCTGCTTCGCCTTCTGCGTCTGCTGCACCTGGTGAAACACGGCCGCGACGACGAACCGCTGGAGGCTCGGCGCGTCCTGGATGCCGCACAGGTCGATGACGATGGGGGCCGACTGGCCGACGGACGGGATGTGCAGCGGGTGTCCCTTCGCGTCGTTCCGCCGCAGCACCCCATCGCCCTCCTGCACGACGAACTTCAGCCGCCGCAGCAGCTTGCCCTTCGTCCCCTTCACGAAGTCCATGAACAGCGAATCCCGCTGGTCGCGGAACCAGTCGAGCAGTTCCTGGAACGTCTGCGGCCCGTCCGCCCCTTTTCGCAGCTTCGGGCCTGCGGCCGTCTCACTCGTCAGCCACTCCTCCATCTCGCCCACCAGCCCGCCGAAGTTGGCGTCCTGCACGTCGTCGTCGCTGAACAGGAAGGTGAACAGCCGCCGCTCGATGACGTCCGACAGCGACCAACTGTACGGCTTCACGTCGCCCGTCCGCCCGCCGGTGTTCACGGGCGTGTTCAACCCCTTCGCCTGCGGCGCGAAGAAAATGGGGGCGGCGAACGGCTTCGGGTCGTCCACGCCCATCGCCGTCCAGTCGGCCCGGTACTCGGGCTCGTTCTTCTTGAACTCACTGTTCCAGCGGTCGATGAAGAACAGGTCGAAGTTCTTCACGTTGAAGATGACCGGCACCACCTGCAACCGCGGCCCGCTGACCGTCGCTTTCAACTGCCGCTCGGCTTCGCGCAACAGCAGCCAGTTCATCGTGAGGAGCAGTGTCGATTTCGTGCCCAGCCCGGCGATGCCGTTCACGTTCAGGTGCCCGCCGTTCTCGCCCAGCAGGAAGGCCAGGTCGATGGCGGCGGTGCCGGCGAACGCGGTGCCCCCGTTCTTCAGCAGGCCCACGTCCAGCCGCTGTTTCATCTTGTCCACCCCGTACCCCTCGCGGGCCTCCTGCGCGGTGGCCAGGTACACCTCGCTTTCTTCGGTGGGCGGGGTGTGCGCCACCGGCGTGGTGCGGAGGATGGCCACTTCGGCGTAGGTGATGCCTTCGGAGTCGAACGGCGGCGGCTTCTCCCCGGACCGGCCGTCGAACCGCGACGCCTCCTCGCCGATGTCCTTCTGCCGGCTGCGGCGGTACACCTCCTGCACGATGCCGATGAACTTCACCTGCCGCCCGCCGACGCTCGACGTGGTCGTCACGATCTGCGTCCGCTCGACGCCGCACTCTTTGTCCACCCAGAAGAAGAACACCCCGCTGGTGGACTCGTGCTCGGGCGGGGCGGCCACGCGGCCGAGCGGGGAGCGAGAGTCGTTCATCCTTCGTTCCCTCGGAACAGGCCGGCCGTGCGGTACAGGCGGTTCACCAGCACGGCGGTGGGCGTGAACAGCGGCTTGAGCGCGTCTTCAGCCCGCACGATGGGGTCGAGCGACACCGGCATGCGGGCGTAGCTGTCGGTGCGGCAGCGGGCGTCGATCAGCCAGCGGGAGAGGCGGCCCACGAACCCGAAGTCTTTCGGGTCGTCCGTCGTCACCCGCTGGGCGAACTGGCCCCACGGCACCTCGACGCGGACGTACCCCCAGTTCGGGGCCAGCCGCGGCCCGCCGGCCAGCTTGAGGAACCAACTGGCCACCGGGAACCGCCCGCCGTCGGTCCCCTTGCTCTCGTACTTGAACACCGGCGTGCGGTGGGCCGGCTTCAGGTCGAGCAGCGTCCGCCAGCCGGTCGGGTGCAGGTAGTCGGCCGCCTGCTGCTTCACCACCCCCACCCGCAGCGGCAGGCCGGGCCGCGGGTTCGCCATCACCCGGTTCAGCGGGCCGTCCACGAGTGTGGGGGCGTGCGGATTGACCGCCACCGCCAGCCGCTCCAGGGTGGTCATCTCCTGCTGGGCGCGGGCGCGGGCCTGCGTTCCCATCACCTCGTAGTCGAACGGGCTGTGCGGCTCGCTCGGGCGGTTGGCCGGCAGCACCCGCAGTTTCAGTTCCGGCTTGTTCAGCAGTTCGCCGGCGAACGCCTCCACCTCCTCCCACGGGAACGGGTCGGCGACGAAGCTGAGCACCCGCTCCACGGCCACGAACTCCCGCTCGAACCGCCGGCCGACGCTCTTCAGCGCCACCGCCCCCACCTCGCTCAGGATGAGCGGGATCGGCCACCCCTGCGGGGACCGCACGCACAGCACCGGCTGCCCGGCCTGCGACCCGTCGATGAACCGCGTCGGGTACTCGCCGTCGCGGGCCGGCGTCTCCGGTACCAACAACCCGTTCCACCCCTCGGCCGGAAGTTCGACGGACAAATCGGCCGTCGGTTTCTCGTCGGCTTCGCCATCATCTGGCGGAATGTTCGGCTGTACCGGTGTGGCCCCCACCGGGGCGGCCGAGTAGGTGCGGAAGAAGCGGCGGACGGCATCGCGGTCAGTCGTCATCGCCCACCCCCAGGGTTTTCAGCCGGTAGCGCACCGCCTCGCGGCTGACGAGCAGTTCGGACGCCAGCCGCACGGCCAGCACGATCCGCGGGCACGCCCCGTACTCGCGGGTGAGTTCGTCCGCCCGCGCCCGCACCACTTCTCCCGGCATGAGCAACTCGGCGGCGAAGCGGTTGGCCTCGCGTTCCATGTCGCCGTTCGCGTCGTCCGTCTCGCTGATGTCGGCGTCGGCGATGAACCCGGCCATGCGGTCCTTGTGCAAGACGAAGTGACCGAGTTCGTGCGCGGCGGTGAACCGCCGGCGGGCGAGCACGTCGTCGGCGTTCACGAACGCCCGCCCCACCCGCCCTGCGAAGAACAGGAACCCGGCCAACCTGGTGGTCGGCTCGCCCAGGTCGTCGGCCGGGATGCCGTCGGCGCGGAGGGCGTCGCACACCCCACCGAGTGTCATCCCCGACAGGGCCGTGTGGCTGACGTTCAGTTCGGTGAAGAAGCGGTCGAGCGGCACCGGCCCGCGGCGGCTCGGATCGACGGGCAGGTTCAGGTCGCGGCGGAGGTCGGCAATCGCGTCGGCGGTCATTCCGGCCCCCCCGGTTTCGGCCCCTTGCGGGCGGCCAGTTGGTAGTCGGTCTCGGCGGCGGCTCGCAGTTCCAACTTCAGCGCGGCGTCGCGGAACGCCTTCCAGAACTCCGGCGGGGCGGCCCCGTATCGCGCCTCGGCCCAGGCGACGAGCCTGCTCAGCCCCAACGCGGCCGGCAGTTCGTCGGTCGCACGCCGCAGTTTCTCGTTCAGCGCGTGCGCCTCGGCCGGCAGGCGGTCGGGTGTGTGGCGGAACAGTTCGTCGGCCACGTCCCCCACCGTCACCACGCCACCCGCCGGGCGGACCACTTGCCCGCTCGTCAGGTGCTTCGCGGCCGCGGCACCGATGGCGGCGGTCGCGTGCGCTTGTTCCTCTTCCACCAGCCCGGCGTGAACCTCGTGGAAGGCGGCTTCCAGATCGGCGTCCGTCGCGGCCAGTGCCCATAGCTCCTTCTGGGCGTCGAAGTCGTTCGCCTCCACCGCGTCCAGGTAGCGGGCGGCGGTCAGGTCGATCCAGAGGTGACGGTCGTTCGGGGTCATGACCGACCCTCCTTCGCGGCGGCCAGGGTGCGGAGGCGGTTCACCGCCCGGCTGAACCGCTGGCGGGCGGCCGTGTGACTGACGCCCAACCGGGCGGCGATCTGTTTCAGGTCCAGGTCCTCGAAGAACCGCGGCAGCACCACCGCCCGCTCATCGGCGGACAGGTCGGCCAGGTGCCGCTCGACGCGGAACCGCATGTCGGCCAGGTCGGGTTCGGGGTCTGGGCGGGCGACGGCCACCGCCTCCCAGTGGGCGGCGCTGTCCGCCTGTTGGGCCGGGGCGCGAACGCCCTCCCGCTGCTTCTCCTTGCACACGAACGGCACGAACCCGGCCAGCCAGGCCGTCACCGATTTGCCGGCCGTCGGGTCGAACTCGGCTCGCTTCTTCAGCGCCCGCTCGACCACCGTGTGGACCACGTCCTCGGCGTCGGCGTGCCGCCCGCGGAGGGCGGCCTTCGCCTGCACCAGCAGTCGGTCGCGCACCGATTCGTCGGCGAGTGCGACGTCCACCGGGTGCGGCGGGGAGTGGGCGGTGGGGGTGACAACGGCCGTCATCGCGGTGGGGTCCTTCGGCGAGCGACACTCTCTGTTGAGCGCCGGGCCGGGAGTGTGACAGCGAACGCGAATCCGTGTCAGCGGGCGGTCGGCGTTGTGGACAGCCTCTGGCTGTTCATGTATTCACGAACTGACGACGTTGCAATAGCATGAGCGGCTCTCGCCCTCAGACCAGTCGTTCCGAACGGCACCGCCCGCTCTCCCGATTGCTGGCCCCACACCGCCCCTCGCCTACACTGGCGGCACGACATCGGAGTACCACGCGATGGATGCAACGGAATTACCCCCGGCCGCCTCGTCGATGACCCTGCGGGATCACATCGACCAGCTCATCAAGACGGCCCCCAGGCCGCTCGGGTTGGCAGACCTGAAGAAGCTGCTGCAGCAGCGGAACGTGCCGGTCAAGGGGCCGAAGGGGTTCAAGGACATCGACATTGAGCGGACGGCGAACGACGCGGTGGCCGACGGTGCCGCGTTCGCCCACCCCGCCGCCAATGGGAAGCCGAAGTTCTGGCACACCGCGTATGTGATCCCTCCGACGCCCGCCGAACTAGTGGCCAAGACGGTGCGAGAGAAGGTGGCGGCGCTCGGCGACGATGCGGTGGTGGCGGATTCCAAACTGGGCAAGCCGACCGGGAAGAAGCTGACGGATGAAACGGCGAAGGCGTTCGACGACACCCTCGCCGAACTGATCGCCCGTGGCGAACTGCACCGCCATGGGGAGAAGTACGGGAAGAAGGTTCCCCCTCCGCCGAAGCCGACCCCAGTCCAGGCGACCGTCGAGACGGTGCGGAAAAAGGTCGCGGAGCTATCGGACAGTCAGGTGGTGGCGGAAGGCAAACTCGGCAAGCCGACTGGGAAGAAAGAGACCGCGGAGACGACAGCGGCGTTCGAGACGGTCCTGAAGGAACTGATTGCGAACGAAACCCTCTTTCAGCACCCTGGCGGGAAGTACGGGAAGACGAAACCGCTGCCACCCCCGCCACCGGCGAAGTGGTACGAGAAGGCCCCACACAAAGCCAAATTCACGTCGCTGGTGACCGCCGCGAACAAACTGTTCGAGGTGGGCGGGGTGACGGTGGACGAGGTGCTCGCCGCGCTTCGGGAGAAACTCGGGTCGCCCGCCCCAACGGTCGCCCACACGCCACAACCGCCCGTCTCGCACGCACCCGCTTCCCCGCCGTTCGCCGCCCCTCCCGCCGATCTGCGAACGGTGCTGAAGCAGGCTTACGACGACCTGTGCGAGTTCGTCGAGTTCCGCGACAAGTTGGTGGAACTGCCGCGGCTGTACCGCGAGGCGACGAAGCGGATGCCGGGGCTGACTCCGGAAGTGTTCCAGGCGGAGTTGTGGGAGATGGGAAAAGAGCGGGTGCTCGAGTTGCATGTGATTAATGAGGAGCGATCCGCGGCTCATCCCGAACTCGCCATCCGGCGACATGACAGCCTCTACTACTACGCCCGCTGGAACTGACCCATGACGCCCGTGGATCACGACCTGACGCGGATCGAACTGCTCCGCGAGTTCAAACGGCGGATGCCGCGGGCGGACCCCGCCGTCAATATTTCCCCGTTCGACGCGCGGGTGAGCACCGCGGCCGGCGGGCCTGACGGCGGTGACGTGGCCGAGTTAAACGCCGAGGTTCGGGCGTACATCACGGACACCGTCACGGCGGTGAGAGACGGCAAGAAGCAGTCGCAGGTGATCCTGCTGTCCGGTGGCGCGGGCACCGGAAAAACGCACCTGGTGCGAACGTTCCGCACGCCGGAGGCGATGGCCGCGTGCGGGCACATCTTTGTCGGCGGGTCGAACCACTGGACCATCGGCGAGTTCGAGCGGCGGCTGCTCGACTGGGTGATGGCCGCACTCACCGCCCCTTCGCCGGCCGAACCGCATCCCCTCCTCGACCGCATCCAGGCCATCGGCTTCCGGGCGGTCGATCACCTGCTCGAAAATCGGGTGGCGTGGAAGGCGGCGGCCGCCCACGGGGGGCGTGGGTTCGGCCGCTGGTTCGGCTGGCTGAAGCGGCGGCCGGGGCACGACGCGATGAAGGCGATGGCGGCGGCCCGCAATCCGGAGGTGTTCGCCTATCTCGATTTCGCCGCGTTCAGCAAGTACGTGTGCGACCGCTTCCTGGCCGAGCGGTCGAACCTGCTGCACCGTTACGCCCTGCGGGTGCTCCTCCTCTACCTCTTTCCGGACGCGGTTCAGGAAGGCGTTGGCACGCGGGAGCGGGTGCTGCACTGGTTCCGTGGGGTGGGAGACGAAGAGTATTTCACCCGCCGTCTGGGTGCGAGCGAGAAGCCGGACCGAACGTACAGCCAGTTCGAGGCGGTGAAGTTACTCGCCCACCTGTTCTCCCCGGCAGTGTCCACCCAACTCGGCACCGACGCGGCCCCGTGCCCGTCTCGGGTGTTGTTCCTGACCTTCGACCAGGCGGAGGGGCGGAACGAATTGTTCGATGCCGAGGACGACTGGCGGGCGTTCTTCGCCCACCTGAGCGAGCTGTACAACACGCTCCCGAACGTGGTCGTCCTGTTCACGATGACGCTGAACCTGCGTAACGAACTGCACTCGGTCATGGAGCGGCAGTTCCGCGACCGCATCCGGATGGACGAGCGGTTCACCCTGAAATCGCCCTCCCCGGAACAGGTGAGACAGCTCTACCGTCGGCGAATCGAAGACTGGTTGCGCTCATCACCGGCGCTCCTCACCAAGTACCAGACGTTGGGGGATTGGCTCCTGCCGTTCACCACCAACGAGGTCGCCGATGCCAGTAGCAACCGGACCGTGCGGGGGATGTTTGAGGAACTTGATCAGTCGTTTTCCGCCAAGATCGGCGTGACCGCCGTCGATGCCGAGATCGACTACCAGTACGACCGCAACCAGCGGAAGGCGGCGGCGGACGCCGACACCGAGTGGAAGTACACCGCCGACCATCTGGACACGGTGCGGAACCTGTTGCTGGCGGTCGGCCCGCTGTTGGCATCGGAGGCCGAGGTGGAACTGCGGGAGGCACACCCGATGAAACTGGACGCCGTGCCGATCGTCCGGTTCCGGTTCGGCCGTCCAGGGCAGTCGGCCACCCTGACCGTTCACGTCGCCCGCCTCGGCTTCAACTTCCGGGCGCCGATCAAGAGTCTGGTGGACGGCTTCCTCTACAACCAGCCGAAGGCGAAGACGTTCCTCTGGTTCGTCCGCCCGCAGCCGCTACCCGAAGTGAAAACCCTGGTGGACAAGGCGTACATCGATCAGGTGTTCGCCGGCGAGTGCGCGGCGGGCGTGGAATCCGCCTTCGCCTCGCTGCTGATGGTGGACGCCAACCGCGGCAAGTACGACGACGCCGGCCGGCTCGCGCTCGACGCCCTCATCCGCCGGGAGGTGGGCAAAACGTACCTGGGCGAACTGTTCCGCCACGCCCGCAAGCAGCTCGACGCCATCGCCGGCGGGGTGGCCGAACCCGACCTCGAACCCACCCCGGTGTGACTCGGAGATCGCCCGTGCCGCTCGTCCGCATCGAACACGTCGCCCCGCCAGCTCGCGTCCCGGCCGGTCAATCGGTCTGGGTGCGGATCGTTGTCACCCGCCCGGCGGACGCGACCGGCGCGGTCGTGCTGCCGGCCGGCGGGGTGCGATCCCGCTCCGCCGCCATCAACACCGACCTGTTCACCCAGGACGTGCGGCTGAACCCCGGCGAGGCGACCACCCTGAGCGTGGGGGTGCGGTTCGATGTGCCCCGACAGGCCGACCTGAACGAGTTGACCGTGCAGGCGAACCCGGAGTCCGGGGACAACGAGATCACCCGCCTGCCGCCGCACCCGTTCCGGGTGGTGCCGTCGCTGGATCGGCTGGCGGTGGCGGTCGAGCGGGTGTGCGGGTACGACGACGCGGTGAAGGTGGAGGTGGTCGTTTCGAACAAATCCGCCGACCCGTTCGCCGACGTGGAACTGGTCGTGTACCCCGCCGACGCGGTGCGTGCCGGGCCGCTCCGCCGCCGCCTTCCGACCCTCGCCCCGGACCAGCCCGACAGGTTCGAGCTGGTGCTGACGCAGCCGGCGGTGGAACTGGCCCTCGCCGCCACCGTCGGCGGGGAGCGGGCCGAAGACCGCCGGCGGTTCGACGTGCCGGCGGAAGGCGGGTCGCGGGCCGACGCCAAGCCGTTCACCTTTCTCGAACCGCGGATGCTCACCACCGACCGGGTGGGTCTGTTCGCGGAAGGGAAGACCACGCCGCTCGTGACGGCCGGCGGAGTCGTGGCCGTCCACGGCGGCAAATCACGCTACCGGCTCGTCATCGAACCGTCCCACCCGCAAGCGGGGAGGGTGCGGGTGTACCCGGTCCCCGGCTCGGTGGAGGTCGAAGAGGCGGCCCGTTCGGGGAGGGAGTGGCCGTTCGTGCTGACGGTGGTGGACAACCCGACGCTCACCCAACTGGTGCGGCTGGACTACGACGTGCAGGTGCAGGGCACCCCGCTCCGCGGGGAGATTTACCTGTCCATCCGGCCGACCACGGCGAAGGCCTGGACGCTCGCCGCCACCGCCGGGGCGGCGCTCACCCTGAAGGGGTCGGCCGCCCTGTTCGGGGCCATGGGGAAATCGGACGGCGGGCTGGAGGAGTTGATCGGGAGCGAGTGGCACGAGTTGTTCAGCAAGCGGCCGGGGGAGTGGGCGCAGTTGCTCAGCATCCCCGTCATCCGCGGCGGGCTGTGGCTGATCGACCGGCTGTGGCGTCCGTTCCAAGAAGGGTGACGAGCGTCTCACCCGACGGCATCCCGTCGTTCATGCCGCCCGAGCAGGGACGGGACCTGCGGAGTGTACCTCCTCCGACACTGGTTTGTCGTCGCGCGGTACAACATGCTGTCCACCCCGGCCCCGGCCGACCAACCATTTCCCTCTCCGGAAGCCTGCCGTGAGTACCCGACCGCTTCTCGCCCTGGTCTCGCTCGTCGCCGTGATCGGTTCGGCCCCCGCCGACTATCCCGGCTGGACGCACACCAGGTCGGTGTTCGTCCTCACCACCCCCGACGGGGCGAACCTGCCGGCGTCGGCGGTGGTCGAAGACTTCCCTCTGCTGGTTCGGCTGCACAAGGACTTCTTCGACTTCAGCCAGGCTCAGGCGAACGGCGACGACCTGCGGTTCTCCACCGCCGACGGCAAGCCACTCGCGTTTCAGATCGACGAGTGGGACTCGAAGGCCGGCACCGCCTGCGTCTGGGTTCGCGTGCCGAAGATCACCGGCAATGCCCGCCAGGAGATCAAACTGCATTGGGGGAAGGCCGACGCGAAGAGCGAGTCGGACGGGACGGCGGTGTTCGGCCAGGCGAACGGCTTCCTCAGCGTGTGGCACATGAACCAGGGGGTGAAGGACGAGGTCGGCACGGTCGAGTCGAAGGACACCGGCACGAAAGCCGCCGCGGGGGTCATCGGTGCGTCCCGGCACTTCCCCGGTCAGAAGGGGGTTTCGGGTGGCGAGAAGGTCAACGGCTACCCCGTCGGGGCTGCGTCGCACACGACGGAGGTGTGGTTCCGGGCCGAGAAGCCGAACGGCACCGTCGTGGCCTGGGGGAACGAGCACGGCCAGGGCAAGGTGGTGATGCAGTACCGCAGCCCGCCGCACGTGAACATGGACTGCTACTTCTCCGGGGCGAACGTGACGGGGAAACAACCCGTCCCGCTCGGCGAGTGGGCGCACGTCGTGCACACTTACGAGAAGGGCGAGTCGCGGCTGTACGTGAACGGGGTGCTCGACAGCGTGTCGAAGACGCCCAACGCCCCGCTCGCCATCAAGACCCCGGCCCGCCTGTTCATCGGCGGGTGGTTCAACAACTACGACTTCGTCGGCGACATCGACGAGGTGCGGGTGTCGGGCGTCGTCCGCTCGCCCGACTGGGTGCGGTTGCAGTACGAGAATCAGAAGCCGAATCAGACGCTCGTCGGCCCGGTGGTGCAACCGGGGAATGAGTTCTCGGTGTCCGAGGTGAAGGTGACAGTGGCCGAGGGCAAGAGCGTGACGCTGACGGCGAAGGCGGGCGGCGCGCAGAAGGTGTACTGGGTGGTGAAGCGAGACGGGAAGGAAACGGTTGTTGCGACCGATCGACTGGGGTACACATTCGACGCCGGCCGGGTGGTCGGTGACACCGCGGTGTCAGTGCTGGTGAAGGCAGTCTACCCGACCGGGGTGAAGACGAAGGAGGTCGTCGTCACGATCAAGGAAGTCATCCCGGAACCGCAGTTCACGCTGGACGTGCCCGCCACCTGGGACGGCCGCAAACCCATCGAGATCGCCCCGCAGGTGAGCAACCTGAAGGTGATGCAGGCCGCCGGTGCCGGCAAGCTGAACGTCTCGTGGGCGGTGTCCGATCTCGCGGTCGTCAAGGAAGTCGCCGACGTCAAGCTCCGGCTGAAGCGGGCGCAGAACAGCGGCACGCTGACGGTGCGAGTGGCCATCGACAACGGCGGATCGCCGAGCGTTCAGACCAAGACCATCACCGTGAAGGAACCTGCGTCCGACCCGTGGGTGGCTCGCACCCCGGACGCGGAGGAGAAGCCGGTGGCGGGGCAGTTCTTCCCGCGGGGCGACAAGAACGCCGGCACCCTGCACTACAACGGCACGCTGAAAGAGGCGGCCGACACCGTGTTCCTGAAGCTCTACGCCGACGGCAAGCTGATCGACACCGCGACCGCCAAACCTGCCGCGGACAAGACTTACGCTTTGTCGCACACGCTCAAGCCCGGCCTCATCAAGTACAAGGTGGAGTTCGGCACGAAGACCGGGGACGCCGAGACAGTGCTCGACACGGTGGACGACCTGGTGTGCGGCGACGCCTACCTGATCGACGGGCAGTCGAACGCCGAGGCCACCGACGTGGGCAAGTACGAGCAGAAGGGCACGAACGAGTGGGTCCGCAGCTTCGGCAGCATGGCCGGCGACCCGAACAACGCCCGCCTGAAGAAGTGGGGTCACGCCGTCGTCCGTAGCAAGAGCGGCGGGCAGTTCCAGATCGGCTACTGGGGGATGGCGCTGGCCGAGCGGCTGGTGGAGAACCAGAAGGTGCCGGTCTGCATCATCAACGGGGCGGTCGGCGGCAGCCGCATCGACGTTCACCAGCGGAACGCCGCCGACCCGACCGACGCGACCACCATCTACGGCCGTCTGCTCTGGCGGGTACAGCAGGCCAAGCTGACCCACGGCATCCGCGGCATCTTCTGGCACCAGGGGGAGAACGACCAGGGGGCCGACGGGCCGACCGGCGGGTACGGGTACGAGACGTACCGACAGTTCTTCGTGGACATGGCCGCCGGGTGGAAGACCGACTACCCGAACGTGCGGCAGTACTACGTGTTCCAGATCTGGCCGAAGGCGTGCTCGATGGGGGTGAACGGCTCGGACAACAAACTCCGCGAGGTGCAGCGGCAGTTGCCCACGCTGTTCTCGAACTTGAGCGTCATGTCCACGCTCGGCATCCAGCCGCCGGGCGGGTGCCACTTCCCCATCGAAGGGTACGCCGAGTTCGCCAGGCTGATCGGCCCACTGGTGGAGCGAGACTTCTATGGGAAGAAGGCGACGGCGTCGATCACCGCCCCGAACCTGAAGCGGGTGCAGTTCGCCGGCGAGAAGGGCGACGAACTCGTGCTCGAGTTCGACCAGCCGGTGAAGTGGGACGACAAGCTGGCGGGCGAGTTCTACCCGGACGGCGCGAAGGGGAAGGTGGCGTCCGGTTCGGTGAGCGGGGCGGTGGTGACGCTCAAGCTGAAAGCCCCGTCGCAGGCGAAGACGCTGACGTACCTCGACAGCGCGACCTGGAGCCAGGACCGCCTGCTCCGCGGCGAGAACGGCATCGCCGCGTTGACGTTCTGCGACGTGCCGATCCAGCCGAAGAAGTGAGCGGGAATTGTGGTACGGTCGCGCCGCTCGTCGGCCGAGTCGGCGGGCGACCCCACGACGTCACTTGTAGAAGCTCGGCTTCTGCGGCACGACCTTGAGTTTCTTGTAATCGAACCCGCTGGGCAGCAGCTTGTACTCGCCGACGACATCGACCTTCGACTTCGGGTCGATGTCCTTTTCCATCCCCATGCACCAGTACGCCGCGTTCGCCGTCAGCCGCCGCAGCCCCTCGTTCTGGTAGTCCTCCGCGCTGCCCATGGTGGTGTTGAACACCCGCACCGTCTTGCCCGTTTCACTGGTCCACGTCTTCACCCACGCCACCGGCAGGGCGATCAGGTCGGGGTTCACCGCGTCGTCCTGTTTGCGGCCCTTGAGCGGCTGGCCGTCGAGCAGCGGGGTGCAGTCGGCCGGCAGGCTGCCGCCCTCCTTGAACGTGCGGTACACGTCCGTCAGCCCCCACACGTCCGTCACGCCCTTCAGCACGGCGTGGTCCTTGTTCTTCTCGACGACGATGCCGCGGGTGGAATCGGCCTGCCAGCGGCCGTGGTGGTTGCGGAACGACCCGCCGAGGATGTCCTCGCCGAAGTCCACCTTCTTGCCGCCCTTCTTGTACTCGAACCCGAGGAACCCGTGGTTGGCGGTGCGGATCCCGATGACTGGCTTGCCCGCGTCGAGGTAGTCGTAGACGTGCTGCAGTTGCTTCTCGGGCAGCGAGATGAGCCGGCTGAACACGACTAGCAGATCGGCCTTGGCCAGGTGTTCCAGGCCGGGGACGTTGTGCGTGATCGTCTTGTCGTCGTAGCGGATCTTCAGGGTCGGATCGACTTCGTCCTTGTCGTTCAGGCTGAACAGCACGGTGCAATGAAACCCGTGGTGCTTGGCCAGCACCTTCGCCAACATCGGCAGGGCGTACTCGCTGCGGTACTCCTGGTCGGCGGCGATGAACACGACGTGCTTCCCCTTGCCCGGCCCGTCCCCACCGGGGAACGTGAGCCAGAGCGGGCTTTCGGGCACGGGGTGGTCGGCGGCGCGGAGGGCGGTGGCGGACAGAAAGACGGCGACGGCGGTCAACGCAATCCGCATGGCAGTTCCTCGGTCGGTGGGGGCGGTCACTTGGCCGCGGGGATCTCGTTCACGGTGTAGTAGGCGTGGCGGTGACGTTTATCGGTCCGGTCGCAGCAGCCACTCCGCCGCCCGTCTGGGCGACTCTTTGTCTACGTCCACTCGCTTGTTCGCCTCCTGCATCCGCTCCTGGCTGACGGCCCCGATCAGTGGGCGGAGGGCGTCTCGCACCCCTGGCCGGGCGGCGGCGCGGCGGGACAGCAGCAGGAGGGCGTCGTATGTGGGAAACACCTGTTTCGGGTCGGTGAGCGGTTTCAGCTTGAATGCCTTGATCCGACCGTCGCTGCTGAAGGCGATGGCCGCGTCCACCTGCCCGCCGGCCAACGCCGCGTACATGAGCGCCGGGTCCATCTCCACCGGCTCCACCTCCTCGTCCCGCAACCCGTAACTCTCTTTCAGCCGCCGCCACTCGGTCAGGTGGAACACGCCGGTGTCACCAGCCACCCGCAGCCGCCGGTCCGGATGCGCGTGAACGTCCGCCACCAGGTCGGCAATCGTGGTCATCCGATCCGCCCGCTCGCCGGCCACCGCCACCGCGTAATTGTTCTGGAACCCCAGTTGGCCGAGGCAGACCACCCCGAACTCTTCATTGAGGAAGCGGGTGGTCTCCGCCAGGGTGGTGTCGCGGTCGGCCACCTCCGTCCGCTTCATGAGCCGCGACCACACATCGCCGGTGTACACCACCAGGCAGTCCACCTCCCCCTGCTGGAGGGCGAGGTGCTGCATCCCGTAATCCATTCCCTCCCGCCGCTCGGCACGGATTCCGGACTCTTCGAGCCTAGTCGAGATGGCGTGCGAGAGGGTGTACTGCTCGGTGAAGGGTGCGCTGGCGATCACCACCCGGTTGCCGCCGTCCAGCCGGCGGGCGGTCGGCTCTGCCAGCCCGACCCCCAGCGCCACCACCAGGGTGCCGGCCGCCACCCACGCCAGCCGTCGGCTCCGCCACCGCACCGCCACTGCCAGCAGTCGCACCAGTTGGTCCAGGCCGATGGCCAGGAGCGCTGCCGCCACGCACCCGAACAGGGTGGAGGTGTGGTTCAGGGTGTTCATGCCGGCGAAGATGTAGTTCCCCAGGCTCGGCAAGCCGACCTGGGTGGCGAGGGTGGCGGTGCCGACCACCAGCACGGTGGCGGTGCGGACCCCGCCGAGGATGACCGGCGCGGCGAGCGGCAGTTCCACCCGCCACAGCGCCTGCCGGTCACTCATTCCCAGCCCGCGAGCGGCCTCGGTGAGCGCCGGGTCGATCCCGCGGAGGCCGGCGACGGTGTTCGCCAGCACCGGCAGGATGGCGTACAGGAGCAGCGCCAGGAACGCCGGGACGAACGCGAACTTGACGCCGACCAACAACATCAACACCAGGAACAGTGCGAGCATGGCGAGTGTGGGCACCGTCTGGATCACCCCGGCCGTCGCCAGCGCCGCCTCGGCCAGCCGCGGCCGGTGGCGAGCGCACACGCCGAGCGGCACGCCGATGGCAACGGCGGCGGCGACGGCTGCGACGGAGAGCAGCAGGTGCCCGCCCAGGTACGCCGGCAGGTTGGCGAACAGGTCTTGCAGGTCTTCGCTCATGCCACAGGCCCCCCGTGCGGACTGGCGAGGAGGGTTTCGATGCGCTCGACATTGCGGCGGGGGGCGGCCACCAGCGCCTCCACGAACGGGTGGCCGGGGTTGGTGAGTAGTTCCCGCGGGGTGCCCGCCCGGAGCACCCGCCCGCCGTGCATGACGGCGATGCGGTCGGCCGACAGCAGCGCCTCGGTCATGTCGTGCGTCACCATCACCGCCGTCAGCCCCAGCCGCCGGCGGAGGCCCAGGAACTCTTCCCGCAGCTCGTCGCGGGTGACGGGGTCGAGTGCGCCGAACGGCTCGTCGAGGAGCATCACCTTCGGCCCGGCGGCCAGCGCGCGGGCGAACCCCACCCGCTGCTGTTGCCCGCCGGAGAGCTGCGCCGGCGGGCGGTGGCGGTACTCGGCGGGTGGCAGGCGGACCAGATCGAGCAGTTCGTCGACTCGGGCGGCGATACGGGTGGGCGGCCAGCCGAGCAGCCGCGGCACCACCGCCACGTTGTCGGCGACCGTCATGTGCGGGAACAGGCCGACGCCCTGGAACACGTACCCGATGCCCCGCCGTAACTCCACCGGGTCGAGGCGCCGCACGTCCCGTCCGTCCACCTCCACCCGTCCCGCGGTCGGCTCGACCAGCCGGTTGATCATCTTCAGTGTGGTCGTCTTGCCGCACCCGGAGCCGCCGAGCAGCACCAGCAGTTCGCCGGCGGGGACGGTGAGGGACACGTCGCGGACCGGGAACGTCTTCCCGCCGTCGTAAGACTTGGACACGCCGTCGAGGGCGATCATCCTCCACCTCCGGAGTGCGGTTCATTCAGACCGCACCGAGAATACGGGGGACGCCGCCGTCGTGCCATCACCAAACCCGCGCTTTTCCCAGCCCGCGGCGCCACTGCCTGACGCACGGCATGACGGGTCATTGGTCGGCAGTCACTTGGCCGCGGGGATCTCGTTCACGGTGTAGTAGGCGTGGCGGTGCAACAACTCGTCTTTGTCGCGGCTACGGAGCGATCCGAGATCGAACTCGTGGACGTGCCCGCGGGTCAGCTTGTCGAGCGTGATCGTGGCGGACAGGCCGTCGGCGGCGAGGGCGACCGCCTTCACCGTCGGCGTGGTCTTATCCACCTCCGGGCCGCCGTACCCGCCGTGGTACGGGTGGGTGAAGGTGGTCACCTTGTACGCCTTCGGATCGCTGCCGGTTTTCGCGTCCACCGGCTTCGTGAACGCCACCTTGAACCCGGTCGGCTCGATGGTGATGCGTTTGATCTCGAACGGCATCTTGCCGCTCCACTCGATCCGCTCCAGGGCGAACGGCTTGACGCCCCGCACCGGCCAGCCGCGATTCGTGCCCCCGCACAACAGGTTCCCGCCCTGGGTGAACTCGACGTTCAGGATGCCGGTCGAAAGCCCCTCGCGGAACGGGTAGCACGCCCCCTGCCACACGCCGTTCACCTTCTCGGTGGTCGCCCGCATGACGAGCGACTGGGTGTAGTCGCCGAGGAACATCTGCCCCTCGAACGGGCCGAACTTGCCCTTGGTGGTGTCCACCGCGAACCCGGTGATCGAGCGGCCCATGCGGACGTAAGGGAAAATGACGGCATACGGCGTGAGTTGCGTCACCCGTTCCTTCTCGGCGACGATCCGCGTGCCCGACTTGGGCTTCACCGGCACCTCGCCCATCTCCGGCGCGTACTTGTACCAGTTGAAGCTGGCCGGGTGCCCCATGAAACTGCCGGGCGTCACCGCCTTCAGGCTGCACGAGCAGTTCCACGGCCCCTGGCTCTCGATGTAGAACAGTGCCCCGTGCTCGTTCGACCCGATGCCGCCGGGGCTGCGCAACCCGCTGGCCACCGCCGTCGTTTTCCCTTTGGGATCGACCTTCAGCACGAACCCGCGGAACAGGGCGAACGAGTCGTAGGAGTTCGACAAGCCGAGGGCGACGTGCAGGTTGCCCTCCGGGTCGAACTTCGAGCCGAAGGCGTACTCGTGGTAGTTGGCGTAGCCCCAGGCGTCCGAAAGCGTCTCGAAGCGGTTCGCCTTGCCGTCCTTCTTCGTGTCGGTCACGCGGGTGAGTTCGCAACTCTGCGTGACGTAGAACGCGCCGTCCTTGTAGGCCAGCCCGAAGATTTCGTCCAGGCCCGTGGCGTACAGGTGGTACTTCGGGTCCGGCTTCTTCGCGTCGATGCCATCAATGATGTGGATCTCGCCGTGCCGGGTGCCCACCGCCATGCGGCCGTCGGGCAGTAGGCAGAACGCCCCCGCCTCGACTACCAGGTCTTTCGGGATCGGCAGGCTGACGACCGGGTAATACTCGCGCTCCCGCTCCTCCGTGCCCCAGCGGTCGCCGACGTCCTCGGCGCGGACGGCGGACGGGGCGAGAACACCGGCCGCGAACAGCAGAGCGCACAGGTTACGGGCGAAGGTCATACGTCAGGGTCCGTGTGGATTTACCTTTGGGGATGTCGAACTTGAGCAACACCTCCGACACCTTCGGGTCGGCGGCGGTGGCACGCAGGACGGTCGGCACCGCGGGGATGGTCAACGTCAGGTCGGGCCGCTTGAACACGTCCTTCGCCTTCGGGTCGACCTCGATCACCCCCGTCAGCGCGCGGAACCAGACGGTGCAGTCCTTCGGCGCGTCGAACGACAACGTCCGCTGCAAGCGGGGGTGTTTGTCCCCTTTCACAGCGGCCGAGCGGTCTGCGATCCCGACATCCCCGGTCATGTACAGGAAGGTGGGGACGGAAGCATCGTCGAGTTCGTACCCCTTGAACTGATAGCCGAGGTTCTTGGGGTAGAGCGGGTCGGGGTTGGCCGGCACCTCTTTCGTCATCACCGGGCGGAGGGGCCACGCGGCTTTCTCGTCCTTGAGTTCGGCGAACGAGACGTCTTGTGCGAGGGCGACCACCTTGCCGAGCGGGTTGAACCCGCCCGACCCCTGCCCGCCGCGATCGACCCGCACATACTCCCCGTGCCACAGTGCCGTCAGCGTGCCCGTCTCGGCGTTGAAGGCGTAGTTCAGCTTCTCCGGGAAGCCGACGGCGATGCCGCGGAAGCCGGCCACGCTGCTGCGCCCGCGATAGGTGCGGGTGGTGTCGGTGACGGCCAACTTCGTTTCATTTCCCCGAACTCCTGGCGGGTCTTGGGCCGAGGTGCCGAGCGACAGGTAGTACCAGATGGCCTGAATCTGCGTGTCGGTGTCGCCCTTCAAGATGGTGTCGTGGACGGCCTTCCCGCCGGGCCACGAGGTGGGCATGACGATGCCCCGGCGGAACGCACTCGGGTCGCGGACGAAGTGGTAGAACCAACTCGGCTGGAGCCGCTCGGTGAACGTCAGCAGGTCGATGCCCGCCTTACCCGGCTTCTTCCCGTTGAAGGTGTGGCAGGCGGCGCAGTTCAGCCCTTTGTCGCCGACGAGTTCTCGCCCACCGGCGCGCAGTTCCTTCTCCCGCACCCGCTCTTTCTCGCCCCCGCCTTCCGTTTTGGGGAGCGCGAACTCGACCGCCTTGACGCTGTCGAGTTTTGCGAACAGGTCGGGCAGGTGGCGCAGGTTCGGCTCGCCGAACTGCGGCATGCGGGTGCCCATGTACGGCCGCACCGCGTCCCCGTCGAACAGCACCTTCTTCATCGTCACCGTGTTCAACTTGGCGCCGGTGAGCGTGAGGGGCGGCGGCAGGCGGCCGTCGTCCCCGAGTTCCTTCTCGCTGGAGGTGAAGTGAATGTTGCGGGCGGTCGCCACCCCGCCGTAGTCGTCGCGGGTGTGGCACGCCGTGCAGTTGAACGCCGCCAGCGTCGTCGCCATCTTCACCTTGTCCGAAAACGGTTCGGCCTTCTTCGAGAGCGCCGCCCGAATGGCCTTCCGCTGCTCGTCACTCAGGTCGAACCGCGGTGCTTTGGCGGGCTTGTCGGCGAGGCACCCGCGGGTCGTGTCCGCCGCCTCCAACTCGCCGACCGGCTTCGCGGCGGGCATGTCGCCGAGCGTGTGGCACGCCGCACAGTTCAGCCGCTGGAAGTGCTCTTTCCCGAGAGCAACCAACTTCTCTTGCGGCTGGAACGGCGTCACCTTCGCCTCACCCCTGCCGAGCAGGTAACCGGCGACCGCCTTCGCCTCGGCGGGTGTCAGCTTCATGTCCGGCATCCGACCCGACGGGCGGATCCGGGTGGGCTGAAACAGGAATTCGCCGAGCGAAGCAATGCTGTACTTCCCGCCGACGTGACCGAGTTCGACCACGCCCTCGTGGGACACTTCCTTCCCGGAGTCGTCTCGCGGCGAGTGACAGGCCACACACCCGACGGTGTGAAACAGCGCCTTGCCGTCGGCGATGTCCTTCGCGTCCACCGGCTGGCGCTCGAACTTCTTGGCGGACCGTGCGACCAGGAAGTGCGTCAACGCCTCGGCGGTCTTCTCCCGCTGGTCGGCCGGGTCGTCCGCCAGGAGGTCCGGCATGGTGGTGCCGGCGTGGGCGATTGCGGGCGAAGCGATGAACCGCCGGAGGAATTCCGGTGCCACCCGCGAGCCGACTTCGGTCAGGTCGGGGGCGGCCCGCTCGGGCGACGGCGGTGCGTCTTTGCGGGTGTGGCAGGCGGCGCACTTCAACTCGGCGATGAGCAGGTGCCCGACTTCCGCCTCCGACAGCGGGTGTTTCTTCTTCGGACCGACCGCATCCTCATCGGTCGGCGGGGGCATCTTGGCGAGGCCGGGGATGACCGGAGCGGCGGGGGCCGACAACCCCAGGAGGAGTACGACCAACAGGCTGACGGCGAACGATCTCACGGCAACTCCCCTCGACGGCGTCTCTAGCGAGATACGGAATCCCAATGACCGCGGCGATTCCAGAAGTCCGGGACGGATCGCTGTTCTGCGAACAGAACACGCGGGGCGAAGGCGAGACGGTTCGCCACGTTCGACATGCCCGCCCCGGTCGCGGTGCGGTGCCCGGAGTCGGCTGACCGCCGACGGTAATTGCAGTGCGCACAACGAGAACCGGACTCGCCTCCCTCCACTGTCGCACATGACAGTGAGGTCGCCGCGGCCGGACTGTTCGAACGAGTCCGAAGCGCGAGCGAGGGGCCGACCACCCCGGTGGAGACCCGAAGGCGGCTGCCCCCTCGCTCGCGCGTCGGGCGAACAGGTGGACCGCCCCGGGGCGGTCATGTCACACCCACTGGATGACCACGCCGAGCCAGTTCTCCTTGTCCTTGAGCAGCCCCTCGTAGGCCTCGCCGAGCTTTTCCGGCGGGAGGGTGTGCGTGACCAGCCCGTCCAGGCTGAGTCGCCCGGACGCGATCATCCGCAGCAGCCAGTGCTGGGCCTTGTGGATGTCCCACGCGCCGGCCAGGCGGGTGTGGGCCGGCTCGAACAGCATGTTCCCGTGGGCACCCGTCACCTCGATGTACCGGCGGTGCAGGTCGTCGTAGAAGTTCACCTCCGCCGCTTTGCCCCTGGGGCTGCCGACCACCACCACCTGCCCGGCATCGACGGTGTAGCTCATGGCGGTGGGGATCGCGGCCGGCACGCCGGTGGCGTCGATCACCACTTCGGCCCCCTTCGCCCCGAGCAGTTTGGCCAACTGCCCCTTCACGTCGGGCGTGCTCTGGTCGATGACGAAGTCGGCCCCGGCCTTCAGCGCCGCGTCCCGCCGCATGACCACCGAATCGATGCCGACCACCGGCGACATGCCCGCGGCGATGGCACACCGCAGGGCGAATTGGCCGATGATGCCCAGGCCCAGCACCGCACAACTGCGGCCGAGCGTGAGGCCCACCCGGATGCTCGCCCCGAACCCGTACCGGGCGATGACCGCCACCGCCGCCTTCTCGCTGGTGAGGGTGTCCGGCATCTTCCACACGCGGCACCGCTCGTGCCCGACCGTCAGCAGTTCGGCGCTCGCGTGGTTGCCGGGGAAGCTCACCCGGTCGCCCTCCTGGAATCCGCCGGGGAAGTCTTTGCCCACCTTCAGCACCCGGCCGGCGGCGCTGTACCCGCTCTTGAACGGGAACTTCCAGTCGGTCATGGCCGGGTCTTTCAGCCACTGGTGGCTGCCGGTGTACACGGCCAGTTCGGTGCCGGCGCTCACGCCGCTGTACTCGGCCCCGACGAGGATCTGGTTCGGGGCCGGGTCGGGCAGCGAGACTTCTCGCACGGCGACCTTGTACGGCTCGGTGATGACGGCTTGACGGGCTGCGTTCATGACGGGCTTCCGGGGAGACGGCAGGGGGTGATTTTACGAAACCGCAGGCGTGGTCCGACGGGCAACCGCAATTCCACCCTGAAAAAACAGGGTGAAATTCACGCCGGCTTCACGCACGCGGCGACTATCAGTGTCCTGCGATCACACGCGGCGGCCACGACGAACGGCCCGCACCGCCCCTCCCGGCCGCCGCTTCGCCCCCGACACTCTTGACCCGCGTTCGCGCCGGCAGCCGCCGGTGGGCGGTGGTGCGCACCCATTGGAACCGAGACGCACATGAAAGACATCGTTGACACCGCCGTGGCCGCCGGCTCGTTCAAGACGCTGGCCGCCGCCGTCACCGCCGCCGGCCTGGTGCCCACCCTGAAAGGGGCCGGCCCGTTCACCGTGTTCGCCCCGACCGACGACGCGTTCGCCAAGCTGCCGAAGGGGACCGTCGAGGCGCTGCTCGCCGACATCCCCAAATTGACCGGCATCCTGACGTACCACGTGGTGGCCGGGAAGGTGATGGCCGCCGACGTGGTGAAGCTGGACGGCAAGAGCGCGAAGACGGTGAACGGGGCGGAGGTGAAGATCGGCACGGCGGGCGGGGTGAAGCTGAATGGCACCGCCAACGTCACCCAGACGGACATCGAGTGCAGCAACGGCGTGATTCACATCCTCGACGCGGTCATCCTGCCGCCGGGGTGATGGGCCGTTCTGCTGTAGCCGGCCTCTGTGAGGCCGGTCGGAACCGGGGTCACAGACCCCGGCAACAGTCGAACGCACCCGCGGCCTGACAAGGGGTGTGGGGGACAGTGGTCCCCCACCACGAGGGTCCGGGTTCGCCAAGAATGATTCAACTCGGCGACGGCACGTCCGTCGGCGGAACCGGCGGCGGTTCGGGGGTCGCTGGTTCCGGGGCGGGGGCGTTCTTGTCCGGGCCGAACCACTTGCTCACCTGATCGGACGCGGCGGCTTTCACCGCCGGGGTGATGTTCTTGAAGATGGCGGTGGCAGCGGCGGCCAGCGCCGCCGCGTCGTCGGCCAACCCAGCGCCGGGGATGAAGTCGGGGATGGCGTCGAGGGGCATGATCAGGTAGCCGAGCGAGCCGAGGGCGATGGCCTTCGCCACCACCGGCGTGTCCTTCGAGATGGCGACGTTGTACAGTTCCATCGCCTTCGTCAGCGTGCCGCGGCCGATCCGCCCGGCGAAGTCCTTCACCTTCTGCCAGAACGCGCTGTCGGTGAAGTACTTGGCGAACGCGGTGACATCGACCGGCGGC
>JANNDF010000066.1:0-1194 GCA_031387445.1 Planctomycetia bacterium | reverse complement strand
GTGAGCCGCCGGGTGCCCCGAACCGGTGGCTCGCGCCGCTCGGCTCGCCGGGAGACTCCGCGATGAAGCGCCCGGTTGTCGTCGCCCTGGTCGCCGCGTTCGCCGGCGGGTTCGCCGCACAATTGATGTTCGCCCCGCACGGGCCGGTGTCCGCCCAGCCGTCGCCGCTGCCCACCATCCCCGACAGCCCGACCCGACCCGACCCGTCCGCCACCGGCCCCACCCCGCACGGGTTCGACGCGGCTGTCAGCAAGGTGATGCCGTCGGTGGTGTCGGTGGACGCGATGAAGCCGAACGCCAACAAGGGGCGGCCGGCGGAGGAGTCGGGGTCGGGCGTGCTGATGAAGTTCGACGGCTTCCGCGGGGTGTTCGCCGTCACCAACAACCACGTCGTGGACGGCTCGCGGGCGGCGGACATCACCGTCACGCTGAACGACGGCCGCATCCTCATCCCGGATCGCGTGTGGGTCGATCCGCCGTCCGACATCGCCGTGCTCAGCCTGAACGCCGAGGACCTGCCCGCCGCCGAACTGGGCGACTCCGACAAGTTGCGGCCGGGCCACTGGGTGCTGGCGTTCGGCAGCCCGCTCGGGTTCAACCAGACCGTCACGCACGGCATCATCTCGGCGCGCGACCGCGGGCAGGTGAGCCTGAACAACACCATCCGCATCAAGGAGTTCATTCAATCGGACGCGGCTATTAATCCGGGCAGCAGCGGCGGCCCGCTGTCGGACGCGTCGGGCAAGATCGTGGGCATCAACACGGCCATCGCCAGCGGGGGGAACGCGACGAGCACGTTCGCCGGCATCTCGTTCAGCATTCCCATCAACCTGGTAAAGCGGGTGGGCAAGGAACTGCTGGAGAAGGGGAGCGTCACCCGCGGGTACCTGGGCATGCAGATGGCCCCGATGCTCGACGCACAGACGGCATTGCGGCTGGGGCTGACGAAGCTGCGGGGGGCGGCGATCGAATCGACGCACGCGAACGGGCCGGCGGCGAAAGCCGGGCTGGTGGCGGGCGACGTGATTCAGAAGGTGGGCGGGGTGGAGGTGCGGGACGAGAACCACTTCATCAACATCGTCGGCGGACTGCCCCCGGGCGAACAGGTGCGGCTGACCATCTGGCGGAGCAAACAGCAGCGGACGATCGACATGACCGTGGCCGACTGGCCGATGGCACGGAAGTAACGTCAGA
>JANNDF010001201.1:0-3968 GCA_031387445.1 Planctomycetia bacterium | reverse complement strand
CGGTCGCTGTTGGGATTATGCTATCACCCCCACCTCCCCCCCTTGCGGGGGAGGTCGGTTCAGGTTGCGAAGCAACCGAACCGGGTGGGGGGTGAAACGAACGATCCCGCCCCTCACTTCCCCTTGCTCCGTTCCACCCCTCCGGGGTAGTGTCCGCCCGGCTTGTTTGTCGAACGCAAGGACGCGTTCATGACCGACGACGGTACGACGGATTTCGGCTTCCGCAATCGCCCGTGGTGGCTCATCCCGGTGGCGGCGCTGGTGTTCGCCCAGCTCGGGTTCGCGGTGCAACTGTTCGGCCCCGGCGGGTGGACGGCGGCGGCCGACGACCGCCCCGTGCTGTCCGGCCGCCACCCGCTGCACCAGTATCACGCCGGCCTCGGCGCGGGCGCCATCCGCGACGGCGGCACCGCGTCCGCGTTCGACCCGCACTTTCAGGCCGGCTACCCGAAGACGCCCGTGTTCGACGCCCCCGCTCGGGTGGCCGAGCCGGTCTACCTGCTGCTCGGCAAGGCCGATCACGCCCCCGCCGCGTACAAGACGACGCTGCTCATCCTCTGTGCAGTGGTGCCGCTGGTGTTCGCCGCGGCCGGCCGCGGGTTCGGCATCCACGCCGGCGGCACGGTGTGGGCGGCGGCCGGCGGGTGCCTCGTGTGGTGGAGTCCGCCCGTGCGGGCGGTGTTCGACGACGGGCATTTGGATCTGCTCGCCGTCGGGCTGGCGTTCGTGCTGTTCCTCGGCGGCATGGCCCGGTACGCCCGTAAGCCGGGGCCGAGCGGGTGGGCGATCATGACCGCCGCGTCGGTGGTCGGCTGGTACGTTCACCCGGTCGCGTGGTGCGGGGTGATGCCGGCGGTCGGCGTGTTCTACCTGGTGGCGGCCCCGCGGCACGGGCTGGCGTGGCACCTGGGCGCGATCGGCGTACTGGTGTTGGGACTGGTGGTGAACCTGTGGTGGCTGGCCGACTGGGCGGCTTCCTGGTGGGTGCGGTGCGAGCCGACCGACGGCACCCCGGCCGACCTGTCCGGCATGTGGAACGCGGGCGGCATTCTCGGCACGCTGACCGCCGGCGGGTGGCCGCCGCTGGTGTTCGCCGTGGCGGGGTTGGCGTGCATGATCCGCAAGGAGCGGTGCGGGGCGGTCGGCGGGGTGATCGCGTCGGTGGTTGTGGCGGTGTGTGCGGCACGGTGGGGCGAGGCGACCAACTCCGAGGCGAAACACGCGGCGGCGTGCGTGCCGGCGCTGCTGGTGCTGCCGGCGGCGTTCGCGGCGGCGGAGTTCTTCAAGCGAATGAGGATCGGCCCGGTGATCGCGGTCGGGGTGGCCGGAATGCTGCTGGCGGCGGCGTACCACCCGCCGACGGCGGAGTTCACGCAAGCGGTCGTGCCGCCGGTTCCGCCGATGGTGGTCGGGCTGGACGATTCGCAGACGCAGATCGTGGACGCGCTGAAGGCCCGCACCACCGCCGAGGCCCGCATTCTGATCGAGCAAACGTCCGAAGAGTGGAACTGGACGCCGCTGCTCGCCCCGCTCACTGATCGCCACTTCATCGGCGGGTTGGACGCCGACGCCGGGCTGGAGCATTCGAGCATCGAACTGCGAAACGGCAAACTCGCGGGGCGTGTGCTGAGCGAGTGGACGGCGGCGGATCGCGCCGAGTACGCCCGGCGGTACAACGTCGGCTGGGTGCTGTGCCGCACGCCGGACGTGACCGCGTGGTGGGCGGCCGACCCGATGGCGAAGGAGATCGCCCGCTTCAACCAGCCCGCCGGCCCGGTGGTGCTGTTCGAGCTGAACCGCCCGCGGTCGTTCGTGCTGAGCGGCAAGGCGACCATCGAACGGATGGACCGTGGGCGGATCGTACTGCGGGACGTGGTACCCGACGTGCAGGGGAAGGTGCGACTGAGCTTGCACCACCAGCAGCAGTTGAAGACCTCGCCCTTCCCGCTGGTCGAACCGACCGCCGAGAAAGACCCGCACGACCCGATCCCGTTCTTGACGTTAGACGTGCGGACGCCGCTGTCTCGCGTGACGCTGGCGTGGAAGAAATAAAGTACTCCGCACCCGCCGGGTGCGGCAGCCGGAACCGCACTCGGCGGGTTCGGAGTACTTTTATCCCCGTCGGATGTGGCACTCGACATCCCACTCCGCCACCATCGCGTTCAGCTTCTCGCCCACCTCGTCGAACCGTTGGCCGCTCATCACCAACACCACCTCCACCCGGTCGCGGTCCAGGTCCGGGGCGAGTTGACCGTCGGGTTCGTAGGTCAGCCCACGCAGGTCGGTCAGTGTGAACCCGGTGTCGCCGAACTCCGGCAGCTCCTTCAACTCCTCCAGCAGCACGGCCAACTTGCCCACCTCAAACCGCCCCTGAGCCTCGCGGTTGTTCAACACCACGTTCAACGCCCGTTCCTCCACGTCGGTCAATCGCACCACCGACACCGGCACCTCGGTGACGCCCAACTCCTTCAGGATGCTCAGCCGCATGTGCCCGCCGACCACCCGCCCGCTCAGTTCGTTCCACACCAGCGGTTCGACCAGCCCGAAGCGTTGCAGGCTCCGCTTCAGCTTGCGGTACGCCTTGTCGGTCGGCTTCAGCGGTACCCGCGGGTTGTACTCGGCCGGCGTCAGTTGATCGACCGGCAGCGTCCGCACTTCGAGCGCGTTCATGGCGAACCTCCGGAGCGGGGGCCGGAACGACAGAATGCGGTGGGGGGTGATGGCGGGGCAAGGTGGGTTGGAGGAAACCTCACCCCCCGGCCCTCGCTCCGAAGTGGAGAGACCGTCACACTTCGCGTGGGCCTCGACCCCTCTCCCGGCTCGTCTCGCGGGGCTTGACGATCCACCCTCTCCCTCAGGGGGAGAGGGTCTCCCAGGCCACCGTCTGCGGTTGACCGGGCATGTCGGCGGAATGGGAGACACACCCTCTCCCCCTGAGGGAGAGGGTCGCCGGGGAGCGGAGCGACACGGCGGGGAGAGGGGTCTTCCCCGCTCTCAACCACCTCTCCTAAATGTGCCGGCCACCCAGGGGCCGGGGGGGTGAGGTCTCTGAAGCACGCACCCCAACCTTCACTTCCGCCCGGTGAGCAGATCGACCACCCAACAACCGCGGACGTGTTCGCCGAGTTCTCGACAGTGGTTCAGGATGTCGGCGTGGTCGCACCCGGCTTCTTCGAGCGCATCGGCCAGAATCGGCATCCGGTCAAAGGCCCGCTCCGCGTAGATGCCTTCAGCGAGGGCTGTGACGGTGGACGTGAGCCAGGATGGTTCAACTGAGACGGGGCGAAAGGGGTTGCCGAAGATGCAGCGGAGGGAGTGACACTGGCGCTCGCAGTTAGCTTGAAACAGCGGGTATCTGGGATCTGCGTGTGCGCCACGCCGTACGCCTGACGACGCCTCCGGTGCAACTTGCGAGATCCGTGCGGCCACTTTCTGAACAGACTTCCCGACGATGTACGCCGCAACCTCGGCAGCACGTTTTGCAACCCAACTCTCGTACCTGGACAGGTAATCCCCGCTGACGTACCGCACCGCCTCCCTCGCCTCCTGTCGGGCGGCATTCAACTCGTCCTTATCTGCAAGTCCGTCCACGAAGCGTTCCGCCACAGCGATTGCCTTTTGGGATCGCTTATCGGACAACAGCGACCGGATGCCATCGCAGCAGCAGCACCCGAACAACCACCACTTCCGGTCTCTGACGGTGCCCTGTAACCGCTCCAGCATTGCCTCAGGATCGGCCGCTGTCAGCCACTCCTCTTCCGTCATCGCTCGCCCCCGGAACCGGCCTTCGCTCTGATGATACCCGGCTGAACCACGGGTCGTCAGTGGCCTCTCCGGGGGAGAGGTGGATCTTGTAGGGCGGGTCGAGCGGCCGGGGATCGCAATCGCGTGGATGACGACCCGATAACGAGTCCCCTGCCAACCACCGGCCGCGACGCCCCGCCGCGTTCCAGCACGGCGGGGCGTCG
>JANNDF010001176.1:0-1947 GCA_031387445.1 Planctomycetia bacterium | reverse complement strand
TTCAACATACCGGCGGACTGACGTCGCGCCGCTCGCCATCCTCCCCTAACGACTCCCCATGCAACCCCCCCCTCCCGAACCGCAACCCGTCGAAGCCTCGCCGAAGCCTCGCAAGCCGGTCGCGCTCATCCTCGCCGTTGCCGTGGTCGTACTGCTCGGGTTCGTCGCCGTCGGCGTATTCCTCTTCGTCACGCTGTCGAAAAAGCCCGAAGTGCCCACCCCGCCGACGGTCAACCAGGCCCGCCCCAAGGAGGCCCGCGAGGTGCCGGCCAACCCCTTCACCGACGTGACCGCCGCCAGCGGAGTGAAATTCAAGCACGAGAACGGGTTCACCCCGTACAAGTTGCTGCCCGAGACGATGGGCGGCGGGGTGGCCTGCTTCGACTACGACGGCGACGGCAAGTGCGACATCCTGTTCGTGAACAGTCGCCCGTGGCCGGGGCACGAGCCCGCGAACGCCCCGAAGCCGACGCCCAAACTGTTCCGCAACCTGGGCGATTGGAAGTTCGAGGACGTGACCGCCGCAGCCGGGTTGAACGTCACCCTGTTCGGCATGGGTGTGGCGGTGGGCGACTGCGACAACGACGGCCGGCCCGACGTGTTCATCTCCTGCGTCGGCAAACACCACCTGTTCCGGAACGTGGACGGCAAGAAGTTCGAAGACGTGACCGCGACGGCCGGCGTCGGCGGGACGGGCGAACTGCCGAACGTCGTCAAGGACGAGTTCGCCACCTGGAAGCCGCCGATCCCGTTCGGCTCGTCGGCCACGTTCGTGGACTACGACGCCGACGGCCTGCTCGACCTGTTCATCTGCCACTACGTGACGTGGTCGCCGAGCATCGACCGGAACATCGCGTCCACCCTGGAAGGCGGCAAGCGGACCTACGTGCAGCCGAAGGACATGGACGGCTCGCAGTGCTCGCTCTACCGCAACACGGGCGGCGGGAAGTTTCAGGATGTGAGCGCCGCGGCCGGGGTGCAGGTGTGGTCGAAGGCCGGCACGAATGCCGACGACAAGCAGCGGCCGGTGGGGAAGGCCCTCGGGGTCGTCGTCTGGGACGCCGACGACGACGGCTACCCGGACATTTACGGGGCGAACGACACGGTGCGCAACTTCTTCTTCCACAACCAGGCGGACAAGGACGGCAAGCGGGTGTTCGTGGAGAATGGGGCGAAACTCGGGGCGGCCTACGCCGACAGCGGCCAGCCCCGCGGGGGCATGGGCATCGACTGGGGCGAGTTCGCCCCCGGAAGGTGTGCCGCGGCCGTGGCCAACTTCGCCAACGAACCGGTCACGTTCGTCGAGAAGAACGCCGGCCTGCTCAAGTTCACCGACTCGGCGTTCAACGTCGGGCTGGTGGGCACCACCCGCAACACGCTCAAGTTCGGCACCCTGTTCTTCGACTACGACAACGACGGCCGCCTCGACCTGCTGCTCAACAACGGGCACATCGACCCGGACATCAGCTCCATCCAGCGGAGCCAGACCTACGCCCAGCCGCCGCAACTGTTCTGGAACACCGGCGACGCCGCCTGCTACTACGAGCCGGCCACGGAGAAAGCGGCCGGGGCGGACCTGTTCAAGCCGATGGTCGGCCGCGGGAGCGCGTTCGCCGACCTGGACGGCGACGGCGACCTGGACGTGGTGCTGGCGGCGAACGGCGGCGAGGCCCGCATCCTGCGGAACGACGCCCCGACGAAGAACAAGTCGGTGCGGTTGGAATTGAAGGGCGACGGGAAGACGGCCAACAGCTCGGCGCTCGGGGCGGTGGTGACGGTGGAAGCCGGCGGACAGAAGTACGTGCGGCCGATCACCGGCGGGCGGGGCTACCTGAGCCAGTCCGAGTTGACCCTGACCGTCGGCATCGGCACGGCGGCGAAGGCGGACAAAGTGACCGTCCGCTGGCCGGGTACAGACCGCCCGACCGAGACGTGGACGAATCTCGA
>JANNDF010001158.1:0-6122 GCA_031387445.1 Planctomycetia bacterium | reverse complement strand
GGGTCGGTGTGGTAACCCCCAAGAAGGACACAGGCTGGCTTGTTCGGGAAGGTCAACCGGGGACGCGGCTTACGGCCTGTCGCGTCCAGCGAGTAGTCTCTGAAATACCTGGGCGGCCGGGCGGTGATGACGGTACTGGTGGTGGCGCTGCTAATCGCGGCCGTGGTGGTGTGGCTGACGTGGAGGTGACGGCGATCAGGTCAGCGGCGGATCGCCATCGGCATTTTGAAGGGGCGAACCGGGAGTCAGCCACACTTGCTGGACGAACACCACCGGCCGGACGTTGTGAACCGCGTAGGTGACGACCAGCACCGGGCCGTAGTGCCGGAAGAATGTGGCGTTCATCCCACGGAGGTCTCGCACCGGATCGCCCCAACCCCGCGGGTCGGTCGGCAGACGTTCACGTATCTCGCAGATGGCATCGGCGAGCAACTGCCGGCGGCCGAGGCGTAACGCCACGTCCGCCCACTCGTCGAGTTGCTCGAGGACAGTGGCCGATATCGACAAGCTGAATCGGGGGGAGCCGTTGTTCGTGGGCGACATCAGTTCCCCAAGTTAGTTGGATTCCAGTTTCGCCAGGATTTCGTCGAGGCCGTTCGGGTTCTGAATCGGCCCCTCCAACTCTTCGTCAGTGAGCGGCACCGGGATGAGCGTGCGGTAGGCCTCGTCCAACTTGGCGATGTAGTGATCCCGCTGACGCTGGAGCTTGGCGGTCTTCTCGCGCAGCTCGGTCAGTTCGGCCCGCATCGCCTCGAACTCGTCGGCCGGCACGAAGTAGGCGGCGATGGTGCCCGACGGGTCGCGGAGGGGTTGCGGTTCACGGATGGCGGCGACAGGCATGAGAGTTCTCCGGCGGATGACCGCATTCTACACCAGTACCGGCGGACTCACGTCGCGCCGTTCACCCGGAACGCCGACTCGCGGCCGGGCAGCGGGTACACGCCCATCAGGTGGTACGGCTCGGCGGTCAGGCCCAGTGCCGCGTACACCCCCTTCGCCCGCGCGTTGTCGTGTTCCACGTACAGCCGCAGGCCGATGACCGACGGGTCGGCGAGCGCCGTCGCCTTCAGGTGATCGAACAGCCCGCGGAACACCCCCACGCCGCGGGCGGTCGGCGTCACGTACACGCTCTGGATCCACCAGTACCAGCCGTTCCGCCAGTCCGACCACTCGGTCGTCACCATCAGCTGTCCGACCACCTCGCCGTCGCGTTCGGCCAGCAGGTAGAACCCCTTCGCCGGGTCCGTCAGCGCTGCCCGCACCCCCGACCGCACGGTCGGCTCGTGCAGCGTCTTGCCTTCCGTCTCCGCCGCCATCGCCGCGTTGAACGACACGATCACGCCCTCGTCCGCCGGCGTGCCCGCCCGGATGTGCAGTGCCATTGCCCCTCCACCCCATATGAAGTCATCAGGTCGTCAGGTCATCAAGTCTTCAGGTCGGATGCCATCTACGACTTGACGACTTGACGACCTGACGACCTGAGGACTTCGATATGGACTTCCGCCCGTTCATCCGCGACATCCCCGACTTCCCCAAGCCGGGCATCCAGTTCAAGGACATCACCCCGCTGCTGGCCGACCCGACCGCCTTCCGCGCGAGCATCGAACGGCTGGCCGAGCGGTACGGGTCGCAACCCATCGACGCCATCGCCGCCGCCGAGGCCCGCGGGTTCCTGTTCGCCGCCCCGCTCGCCCTGGCCCTCCGCAAGCCGCTCGTGCCCCTCCGCAAGCCGGGCAAGCTGCCGTACCGCACGTACAGCCTGAAGTACGACCTGGAGTACGGGCAGGCCGAGTTGCACATGCACGTCGATGGCATCGCCGCCGGCCAGCGGGTGCTGATGATCGACGACGTGCTGGCCACCGGCGGCACCATGGCGGCCGGCTGCAAGCTGGTGGAGCGGGCCGGCGGGGTGGTCCACGGGTGTGCGTTCCTGGTGGAGTTGGCGTTCCTGAACGGCCGGCAGAAGTTGACCGGGTACGACCTGTTCAGCCTGCTCACCTACTAACCCCCGACGAGGTGCCCCATGTCCCGCGACGACGACCGTGACGACCGCGAGGACCGCCGCGAGGACAACTACGACGCGGAGGACATCCGCGCCGCCGCCGGCCGGGTGAAGCCGCCGGCCATCTGCTTGCTCATCGTCGGCATCATCTCGCTGCTGATGATCGGCATGAGCGTGGTCAGCTACTTCACATATCTGCCGAAGCAGTTCGCGGACCAGAAGGCGCAAATGGAGGTCACCTACGCGAACAACCCGCAGCAAAAGCAGGCGATGATCGAGTTCATGGACGGGTACGAGAAGTTCATCTACGCCGCCACCCCGGTGCAGTGGGTGCTGATCGCCATCACCAGCACGGTGGTGATCGTCGGGTCGCTGAAGATGATGTCGCTGTCGAGCGCCGGGTGGGGCAAAACGGCCTCGATCTTCGCCATGATCCCGATCATCAGCGGGTGCTGCATACTCGGCATCCCCTTTGGCATCTGGGCACTGGTGGTGCTCTCCAACCCGGACGTGAAGCGGGGGTTCGCGGCCAAAGCGCGAGTGGGGAGCGGGGGCGGCCGAGACAACGACTACGACCGTGACCGCGACCGCGACGACCGCCGCGACTGAGCCACACGGAGGAGTGGTCGTGTTCCTGTTGCGCTGCTTGCGGTGCCGGTGGGAGGCGGTCGTGTCCGACGACACCCGCCCGCCGGCCCGGTGCCGCCGGTGTGGGGTCGTACTCGACTCGCGACGGGCCGACGTGATCGACGACCCGAGCGAGGTACGGCGGCGTGTCCTGCGGTCGCTCGTGCCGCTCGCCGACGGGCTGTTCGCATACGGCCTGTGTCAGGCCGGCATCTGTAGTCTGGTCGCTCTGCCCATGCTACGGGCGATCCGCGGGTTGACGCTCACGCCGGACGAGTACCTCCTCCTCGTGGGCGGCGTCGGGCTGGGGGTGATCGGCGGGCTGATCGCCGTCGGCGGGTGGATGACCCGCCGCGGCCGGTACTGGCAGTTCGGCCTCGTGGCAAGCGGGCTGACCCTGCTCAGCCCGTTCGTCGTCGGTTTCCCCCTCGGGGCGTGGGGGATCTGGAAGCTGACTCGCCCCGAAGTGAAGGCGGTGTTCGTCGTTCGGTAGGTGTCGCCTTGCCCACCGTCACTCTGTGCCCGGAGCGTTTCCCGTGCCCGTCACCCGTTGCCCGCACTGCAGCCGCGAGTTGGAGATCGACGACGCCGATTTCGGCTACCGGGTGCAGTGCCCGGCGTGCCAGTCGGCGTTCACTCCAGAGGAGCCGGCGCCCCCACCGCCACCTCCCCTAACGCCCCCGCCGCCACCGCCGCAATCCGACACGGACGACGACGGCACGAAGGTGGTCACCTGCCCGGAGTGCAACGGGAAGGTGGGCGTGCTGGAAGCCGACCTGGGGCACGACATGCGGTGCCCGCTGTGCGACAAGGTGTTCACCGCCACCCTCGGCGGCCTACCCCCGCGGGCGCCGCGGCGGGACGACGACGAGGACCCGTCGTGGCGGCGGTCGCGGTCGGGCGACAGCCGCCGCAGCTCCCGTTACGACGACAAGGACGAGTACGACCGTCCCCGCCGCCGCCGCTCGCGGTACGACGACGACTCGCCCGGCGAGTTGGTCGCCAACGCCAAACGGGAGTGTTCGGCGTCGGGCATCGGGATCATCATCATCGGAGTGATTACCATCCTGACCGGACTCTTGCGATTCGGCATCGGGGTGGTGGGGGCGGGTGTCGGTGCGGGTGCCGGTGATGAAGGGGTGATGATGGTCATCAACCTGGCGTACGGGGTGTACTCGCTGGTGGTGGGGGCGTTCTGGGTGTACGCCGGCATCCAGTTGAAGGAGGCGAAGATGTACGGCCTGTGCATGGTGGGGTGCGTCATGGCACTCATCCCCGGCGTCAGCCCGTGCTGCATCCTCGGCCTGATCTTCGGCATCATGGGTATCGTCAAGCTGAACGACTCGCGGGTGAAGCGGGGGTTCGACGCGAACAAGCCCGACTACCAGGGCGACGGGTACAACTGAGGTCTCACCGGAGCCATCCCGTGCCCGTGGCCGTTTGTCCGAAATGCGCCGCCGAACTGGACCTGGACGCCGACGACCTGGGGCAGGTGGTCGAGTGCCCGGCGTGCCGGGCGGAGTTCACCGCCGGCGAACCGCCACCCCCACCGGAACGATTGCCGACCGACACGCGGGTGATCGCCTGCCCGCAGTGCGGCGGGCGGGTGACGGTCGCGGTCGAAGACCTCGGGCACAGGCTGCGGTGCCCGCTGTGCGGCCAGCGGTTCCCCGCCCCACCGCCACCCGCCCCGGCCGATGACGAACCGCCGTGGCGGACTGCCGGCGGCCCGCCCCCACGCCCCAGCGCCTACGCCGACCACCGCCGCGGCCAGTTCGACGACTACGCCGACCGCACCCGCCGCGAGCGGGAGTGGCCGTACCGCGACCGCAGCGAGTCGCCGAAGGCGCTCGTCCGCGAGGCCAAGACGGAATGCACCGCGGCCGGCACCGGGCTGATCATCGTCGGCGCGATGACGGTGCTGCACGGCTTGTATCAGGTTGGCTCGACGCTCTGGCGGCTCGACGAGTTCGACGAACCGGGCACCTACCTGTGGCTCGGGTACGGGCTGTACTCGGTGCTCGTCGGCGGGTTCTGGGTGTACGCCGGGCTACAATTGAAAGAAGCGAAGCAGTACGGGCTGTGCCTGGTGGCGTGCGTCACCGTGCTCATTCCGGGCGTCAGTCCGTGCTGCCTGCTCGGCCTCGTCTTCGGCATCATTGGGCTGGTGAAACTGAACGACTCGCGGGTGAAGAAGGGGTTTCAGGCGAACCGCCCGGGGTACGACCCGGACGCCCCCGCCTGACCCGCCCGCGTTTCCGGAGGGACGACCATGCGACACGCACTGCGATTCGCCCTGCTGGTGGGCGTCGGCCTGCTGACGGCCGGGGTGGGCTGGGCGGACAAGCCGGAGGACAAGCCGCCGCCGGCCAAAGACGACCCGAAGCTGCCCACCAAGAAGGAGGTGATGGCGGCCAAGCTGAAGTTCACGCAGGCGATCCTCGAAGGCATCGCGGTGAACGACTACGACAAGATCTCCACCGCGTCCGACGACCTGGTGCGGCTGCTCCGGGCGACGGACTTCCTGAACGCCTACAAGGGCGAGGAGTACACCTTCCAGGTGAAGCTGTTCAAGCGGGCGGGCGAGGCGGTGGGCGCGAAGGCGCGGGACAAGAACATGGATGGGGTGATGGTGGCCTACCACGACCTGACCAGCACTTGCCTGAAATGCCACCAGGGGATGCGGGACAAGAAGTACGACGCCAGCATCACGCCGACCGTCCCGCACGCCCGCGGGGAGTGAGCCGTCATGCCCGCCGCCCTCTGCCCGCACTGCGGCGCCACATCGGAGGCCGCCGACGGCTGGCAGGCGGTTGCGTGCCCGATGTGCTACACGGCGTTCAGGCCGAACGACGAAGGCGAAGCCAACTCCTCTGAGTACCTCATCGAGTACGCCCGATCCGAGTGCCGCGGCCCGGCCAGCATGCTGTCCATCTTGGGTGTACTAACGGCATTGCTGGGCTTCCTGGCCGTACTGATTGCCGTCATGCGGGTGTTTCGCTGGCTGAACGCCCCGACTGCGATGGGGCTCTCCTCTGATGTCGGGATTATTGTCTACCTTGCAGTGGGGTTGTCCGTCATGCTGTCAGGCGGGTTTCAAGCTTACGCCGCGCGGCTGATGCAGCGGGCGGAGCATTACCCGATCTGCGTGATCGCCTGCGTCATGGCCCTCGTCAGCCCATGTTGCGTGGGGATTCTGCTCGGCATCAACGGGTTGAACAGGCTCCGCGACCCGTGGGTGAGGAAGGGGTTCGCCGCCAACCGCCCCGGCTACGACCCGGACGCCCCGGCGTAATTCCGGAGACCTCACCCCCCGTCCCCCTCTCCGAGCGGAGAGGGGGTGTTCAAGACGGCGACGCGACGGGTTCATCCGCGGAGGTGGGCAGACCTCTGCACGTTGAACACCCCCTCTCCCCTGGGAGAGGGGGACGGGGGGTGAGGTCTCCGGAATTACGCCGGGGCGTCCGGGTCGTAGCCGGGGCGGTTGGCGGCG
>JANNDF010001106.1:0-8283 GCA_031387445.1 Planctomycetia bacterium | reverse complement strand
CTCCGCGAGCGGTCTGGAATCCGCTCGCGGAGCGAGCAGACCACTTTAGCCGGCCGCGAACTCCTGGTCCTCCGACAGCCCTTCCAGCCGCTCGATGATCCGCCGCACCTTGCGGTCGTAGGTGCCCAGCCGTTCGGCGATCTCGACCGTGCTGAACCCCTGCACTTTCAGTTCCAGCACCTGCCGGTCGAGGGTGGGCAGTTGGCCGACGAACCGCTCGAACTCGTCGAGTAGCGCCACCTCCACCTCGGCCGACGGCTCGGCGCTGGCGACGTGGGCGAACACCTCGCTGCCGTCCGCATGGTGCCCCTGCTCGGCCTCCGGGTTCCGCTTCTCGGCCCGGTGGTACTGGATGCGGCGGAGGGTCTTCCGCACGGTCAGCCGCACCAGCAGCTTGAACGTGTCGTCCTCGTTGGCGAACTCGAACTCGTCGTTCTTCACGCGGGTGAAGAAGGTGCGGAAGGCGGACTGCACCACGTCTTCGGGGTCAAATCGACTCGACATCCGCTGGCCGATCCGCCGCTTGGCGAGTCGCAGCAGCCGCTCGCAGTGTTTGTCGAACAGCTCCTTGGCGGCAGACTCGCTGCCGTCCTGGTAGTCGTTCACCAGATCGCGGTCATCGGACATGGGGGCACCACGGGAGAAGGACGGGTGCGGGCGCGAACGGGGGGTGGACTAACGATAACCCCCGCACGGGCGTGCAACAAGGGGTGGCACCCCTGGTCTTGCGGTTCGGTCAGGTACAATGCCGACCGGGGTCGAAAGTGTTACCGGGAGGCCGGGCGATGGCACGCGGCGGGCGGATCGTGATCCTGTCGGACCTGGGGCCGAAGCGGTTGCTCCGCCTCGCCGAGGACATCGCCCTCGACTCCAAGTGCGGGATCGATGACCTCCGCGACCGCGACCGGGACGGGTTCCACGTCTACGACGCGAAGGCGGAGCCGCACTTCTACACCCTCGGTACGCTCATCGCCTCGTCCGCCGGGGCGCTACGGGCGCCGCTGGACATCGAAGTGTATGCCGACCGCACCAAGAAGGGCGACGGCCGCATCGTGCTGGACTGGGCGGAAACGGGCGGGTCGATGCGGCCGACCGTCTGCCGCGACTTCGCGCGTTCGTATGCCGACGAGTTGGAGAACCGCATTGAGGATGACGACGGCGAAGTGCTGGAGAGCTACGACGACTGACGCGTTCGACCAATTCGCACCCGTACCACGATCAGGTACGCAATCGCCACCAGCAGGCCGACCCCGCCGCCGAGGTAGCCGAAGTCGTGCATGATTTCGGCCTGTGCGGTCGGGCCACACCTGATCGCCCACCGTGCGACCGCCAGCGCGCCCAACCCGACCGCCAGCGCCGTCGTCACCACCAGCAGGACGGCGATCAGCGAGTGCTTCACATACGCCTTCCAGCCGGGGATGATGAGCGCGAGCAGGAAGACGGGAATCCCAATCACCAGACCCATCCACCAACTGGTGAGGACGCCGACGAGCGACGCCCCGGCACGGGTGCGAAGGCCGTCCGGGATCATGCAGCGGTCGAACAGGTCGAAGTGAAAGAACGCCGGCGAGACGGTGTACGAGATCTGGTTGTGGATCGCCCCGTAGGCGGCCGCCACCACGCACGCGGCCACCAGCAGCACCGGGAGGAACACCAGTTTTTGCATCGGGCGACCTCCGGACGACCTGGCGTGTACGCCTCACAGGATCGAGGTTTCGATGAACTCCCCGTCCCCGAAGTCGAGTTTGGCCGTCACCGTCCGCATGGACTTCGCGTCGTTCTTGTCGATGTGCCGGCACGGGAGGAAGTGGAACACCGTGTACTTCTCCCCTTTCGAGCGGGCGAAGCTGACGGCATTCGCCAGGTTGCTGTCCGTGCCGTCCTTCATGATGAGCAGGTCGACGGCGGCGGTCGATTTCTGGTGGGTCCGCCAGAGGTTTTCTGCCCGCGTGTCGTTCGGGTTCGGGCCGTCGTGCGCGAGGGTGTAGTTGTACACCTTCTGGCGGTTCCCGAACCCCCGGCCGAGGACGGACTCGACGATCTGCATGTCCGCGCTGAGGCCCTGCGAGTTGGCGGACGCCTTCGCCTCCAGAATCTCCTGCTCCAGTCGATCCGTGGACCACTTCTCCGTATTCATGCGGTTCATGAGGTCGGTCATGACCGACTGCGAAATGGTCGGTTCGGCCCCCATCTTGTTCTCGGCGATCGGCACCCCCTTCGTACCGAACACGCCGTGGGCGCAGTAGAAGTTGACGACCATCCCCTTGGGCACGTACATCTTGCCGTTGGCCGTACACCACGAGCCGTGGGCGAACAGGACCACCTCCGTCGAGCCGCCCATCTTCGAGAGCCGGAACTTCGAGTTCGTGATTTCAGTCGGCATGTCCGCACCTGGGAAAACTTGGACGTTGGGGGGGAACTGGCCGGGGCGGCACGCGATCACGCACGCCGGTCAGACACGAGGAGTACGGAACGGCCAGCAGATTTCTTGCACGGGGCGAACGGCGTGCGGCACTGTTCCGTTGGGCGGGTCAAGCGGGGAGAATCGCCCCCCCCACCCGCCGGGGTCGCTCGGCGACCTCGGCGACCTGTTAGCCCGACGCACGAGCGAGGGGCCAACCGCCGTGGCGGACCATCGTGAGGTCACGGCTGACGATTCGCTCACTGCTCTTTGGACAGGTGGTTGGCCCCTCGCTCGCGCGTCGGGCTAACAGGTCGTGGAGGGGTGGGCGTCGCCGGCTCCCTTCGCTTGGCGAAATGACCGGCCACGCTACACCCCTCCACGCTGGGGAGGGGACGGTTGCGCAGCAACCGGGGGTGGGGAGGCACTGGGTTAGAAGATGCGTTTCCACCGCTTGAAAGCTCGCACGTCTTCGGCTGACAACGCGAACCATTCCCCCTCTTTCCGCTTGCTCGCGAACCGCCTGTGCCAGTAGCTCTCGACGCCGGCCGGGTCGTCCGTCTTGATGGAGTGGACCGGCTCCACTTTTTCGGGGAGTTGAATCCCCAACTCACCCTCTCGCCGCAACGGGTTGTTGGTCCGCCCGATCTTGTACTCCCGACGAGAGCCGTGCTTGAGGAGGTAGACGTAACCCACGGCGAGAGAGGTGTCGCTCTCCTGCTCGCCTTCCGAGACAGGTTTGTCGGTCACTACCTCACGCCACAATGCGGCGACATCATCGTTGCCGGGATTCGCCGCGCAGAATGCCAGGATGCGAGTGGCACGTTCGGCTTTTGTCCCAAGTCGGGAGAAGGTGGTCATGGCAGGGAATTGGGATTCGGTCTTCGCAGCGAGTCGCAAATCTCCCTGCGCGGGGATGCGATTTAGCTGTCGAGTCAGCAAAGCGAGACGTTCAACAAGAAATTCGACGTCGTAGGCTTCGGTCATCTGACTCGGTTCGATTCCGGCTTCACGAACTGCATCACTCCACCGTGCCCAATGCTTCCCGAACCAGTCGTAATACCCGATCCCTGTCATTTCTGTGAATCGCTTGTGCCCAAGCGCGACACCACCATTCGCAGTGCGGCGAATCTCGCTCAGGATGTGATCCTTGTCCACTGCCATTGCGCTGTGATCCCTGTTGCGAAGTGTTGATTGGGTTCAGAAAACCTACCCGCCCGACGTCGGCCGGTCAAACGACACCGCGTTGTCACTGACCGTCTCTCGCCCCGGTCGGTATCATCTCCGCATTCCGTCCCACACTCTGCGATCCCTCATGGACCACTTCCACTACCGCGGCGGGGTGCTGCACTGCGAAGACGTGCCGGTGCCCGACATCGCCGCCGCCCACGGTACGCCCGTGTTCGTCTACAGCTCCGCCACACTGCTCGACCGCTTGACGGAAATCCAGACCGCCTTCGCCGCGGCCAAACCGATCCTCTGCTACAGCATCAAGGCGAACGGTAACCTGAGCCTCGCCAAACTGATGGGCGAGCACGGGGCCGGGTACGACGTGACTAGCGGCGGTGAATACTACAAGGCGCTCAAGGCCGGTCCGAAGGGGTCGAAGGTCGTGTTCGCCGGGGTCGGCAAGACGGACGCCGAAATCCGCTTCGCCCTGGACAACGACGTGTTCCTGTTCGACGTCGAGAGCGAGGAGGAACTGCACACCATCGGGAAGATCGCCGCAGGCATGGGTCGTAAGGCACCCGTTGCCCTCCGCGTGAACCCCGACCTGCCCCCGAAGACGCACGTGAAGACCGACACCTCTGTAAAGGGGGTGAAGTTCGGCCTGGACATCGAGACCATTCTGGAAGTGTCGGCGAAGGTGGTGAACCACCCCGGCCTGAACCTGTGCGGGCTGCACATGCACCTGGGGTCGCCGATCCTGAGTGCCGAGCCGTACAAGCAGGGGGCGGCGAAGGCGGTCACGCTCATCAACGCCTTCCGCCAGCAGGGCCACGTCATCACCATGCTGAACATGGGCGGCGGGTTCGGCATCAACTACCGCAAGGACGAGGCCAAGCCGGCGAGCGCGTTCGCCGACGCCATCCTGCCGGTGGTGAAGGACCTCGGCTGCCAACTGCTGCTCGAACCGGGGCGGTTCATCGTCGGCAACGCCGGCATCCTGGTGAGTACGGTGCTGTTCCGCAAAGACACCGGCGGCAAGAAGTATGTCATCCAAGACGCGGCGATGAACGACCTGATCCGCCCGACGCTGTACGGGTCGTACCACCGCATCTGGCCCGTCCAACTTGCCAACGGGTTGGCGGATCGCCCGGACGTGGACATGAGCGTGAACACGGACGTCGCAAGCCCGTTCGTCGATATGCCCGGCACAATCCGTCAGGAAGTGGTCGGCCCGGTGTGCGAATCGGGGGATTTCCTGGCGAAGGATCGGCCGCTCCCGCCGCTCGCCCGCGGCGACCTGCTGGCTGTGTTCAGCGCCGGCGCGTACGGCATGAGCATGGCCAGCAACTACAACGCCCGCTGTCGGGCGGCCGAGGTTCTCGTCACAGGCGGCACACACCGCCTGATCCGTCGCCGCGAGACGTTCGCCGATCTGGTCGCGTGTGAAGTCGATTGCGTCGGCTGACGAGTCAGCGCAAAATGCAGTCCAAGCCACCGCCGGCGACTCCCCGGCGGCGTTCGTGCGTCCGCCCGCACATCCGCTACCGCCCGCACCACAGGGGTGACCCGGTGAGACTCGCTGCCGCCTCCGCCGTCGCCCTGACCGCCGCCCTCGTGTGGGTGGTCCCCGCCGCCGCCCAGGAGCCGCCTGCCCCGCAGACGGCCCAGGACAAGTTCAAGGCCGCCCGCAACCTGATCACCGACGGCAAGCTCGACCTCGCGGCCGAGATGCTGCGGTCGTTCATGGCCACCCCGCCGGCCGACGCTGACTTCCTCGAACTGGAGAAGCGGTTCGGCCCGACCGTGTTCATGCGGCTGATGCGCGTGGTGCAGTGGTCGGAGAACAAAGAGGCGGACAAGGCGGCGAAGAAGCTGGTGGACGAGATCGTGGCGAAGGCGAACGAGGCCAGCCGCAAGGTGGCGCAAGACCCGGAGCGGATCAAGAAGTTCGTGGCCAACCTGGGGGCGTCGCCGGCCGAGAAGGAGTACGCCATCGACCAGCTCGGCCCGGCGGGGTCGGCGGCGGTGCCGGAGATCGTCATCGCCCTGCGGACCACCAAAGAAGTCGCCCTCAAGGCCGGCATCTATGAGGCCATCCCACGCCTGCCCGCGTCCGTCGTCCCCCCGCTGCTGGCCGCCGCCGATCCGGCCGGCGACCTGACCGACGACGTGCGGGCCAGCCTGCTCAAGGCCGTCGTCGGCCGCCGCGACATCCCGCAACTGATGGACAAGGCCGAGTCCAACCCGTCCCCTCTGCTGTGGCACTACGCCTCGCTCGGCGGGCCGGTGGTCAAAGAAGCCGCCGCCGGCCTGCTCGAATCCCTCACCGGCGGGCTGAGCCGCAAGCGGATGGCGGACGAGGAACTCCAGCGGCTGGCCGACCCGTTCGTCGCCCGCAAGGGCGTGTTCGGCTCGCTCGACGGGGCCACCAACAAGGTGACGCTGTGGGCGTGGGAAGCGGCCGCGTCCGGGCCGAAGGCGGTGGCGCTGGACAAGGCCGACGCCGACGAGTACCTGGCGCTCAAGTACCTCCGCTGGGCGGTGCAGGCCAACCCGAAGAGCGAGGCGGCGCAACTGGCGTTCCTGGCCGTGGCCGCCGAGCGGGCGGTCGAGCGGGCCGGGTTCGGCGATCTGAAGGCGACTGAACCGGGTGTCTACCAACTGCTCGCCGGGGCGGCCGACTCCGCCCTGTCGCGGCTGCTCGAACAGGCTCTGGGTGAAAACCGCACCGCCCTGGCCGTGGGCGTGCTGCAAGCGATGAGCGACCGCGGGCAGAAGGACGAAACGGCGAAGGACGGCAAGCCGTCGCCGTACGTGCGGGCGCTCACCGACAAGGACGTGCGGGTGCAGTTCGCCGCCGCCGTCGCGCTGCTCCGCAACCCCACCCCGCCCGGTATCGGTGCCTCCGCCCGCGTGGTGGACATCCTCCGCCGCACCCTGGCCGGGGGCGACGACGCCGGCGGCAACGCCACCGGCCGGGCGATCATCGCCGACCCAATGAACGGCCGGGCCGACCGCCTCGCCGGGCAGTTCCGCGACCTCGGCTACGCCACCGAGAAGGTGACCTCCGGCCGCGAACTGCTCCGCCGCGTGGCCCGCTCGTCCGACCTCGACCTGATCGTCCTCGACCGGCACGTGGCCGACCCGCTGCTGAACGACGTGCTCAGCCACCTGGCCGCCGACCCGAACGCCGGCCGCCGCCCGGTGCTGCTGGTCGCCTCCACCGACAAGCCGAAGGTGCCGCCGGTCGAAACGCAACTGCTGCGGCTGGCCGTGCTGGTGGCCCTCACCGACGCGGAAGACCCGATCCCCCCGGCCTACGTGTACGACCCCAAATTCCCGCCCACCCAGTTGCCCAAGCAGACCCTGCCGATGGCCATCGAGACGACCCGCTGGGACCGCGTGGACCAGCGGAACGGGTTGCTGGTGAGGGCGGCCGAGCGGCGGCTGAAGCGGCTCCAGCGGCTGGTGGAGGCGGCCGACCTGCCGACCAACCTGGCGCTCTCCGAGCGGCTGACCGTCCGCCTGCCGCAACTCACCTACGGCGTGCTGTTCCTCGAGAACAACGTGACCGGCCCGACCCCGCCCCGCCCGCCGCTCGAGTCCATCAACCCGGCCGCCGCCGACGCGGTCGCCGCCGCCCGCACCGAGTACGAGTCCAAACTGGCCGAGGTCCGCCGCACCGGCAGCAACGAGAAGGTGGTCCCGCCGTACACCCCGCCGCCCGACCCGTACCTGATTTTCCGCGACCTGAACGACGCCATCCGCGCGCAGGTGAAGTTGGACGAGGCCATCGCCAAGGTCACCGACACGAACAAGATGGGCCAACTGGTCGAGCAGATCGAGGGGCAACTGGAACCTGAAACCCGCAAGCGGGGCGAGGCGCTGCTGCCCAAGATTCACCCGGCCGCGTTCCTCATCGACGCTGCCGAGTACCGCGACCGTGACCTGGAAGCGCAACTGTCCAAGCAGGTGCGAGGCTTCAAGGGCGTGACGGTCATCCCCGAGCCGTTCGGCCCCGGCGGGCTGTCGGAGGATTTGAAGAAGGTGATCGCCGACCCGGCCGCCCGCCCGCGGTCGGACGCCGAGAAGAAGGCGACGGCGAAGGTGGCCGCCACCTGGCTGAGCAAGATCGCCCAGGGGGCGGTGCCGGGGTACACCGTCAGCGATACAGCTCAGACGGACATGCGAACCGCCCTCTCGTCCGACGACTTGGCCCCGGAACTGATCGACGGGCTGGCGAAACTCGGGTCGGGTGACACGCAGGGGGCGCTGGTGCAACTGGCGACGAGCGCCATGCGGCCGGTGGCGATCCGCACGCTGGCGGCGGACGCCGCCGCCCGGCACATTCAGGCGTTCGGCAAGCACACACCACCGGCGACGGCCCAACTGGTGCCGATGGCGGTGGCGGACGAGAAGGACGCGGTGCTGAAGGGCAAACTGATGGTGCTCGCCCGACTGGTGGCGGAGAAACCGGCCGACTTCGGCGCCGCGGTGAGCGGCTTCGGCGTGACCCCGCGAACCCCCGCCCCGCCGATGCCGCCGAAGGACCCCAAAGACCCGAAGGACCCGCCGGTGCCGGAAGAGAAGAAGTAGTGGTCTGCTCGCTCCGCGAGCGGTTGTCCGACAGGCGAGCCGGGAGCGTGAGCGACCGGGTGATGTGACGAGCCGGGAGCGTGAGCGACCGGAGCCAAATCGCTCCGGTCGCTCAC
>JANNDF010001104.1:0-1141 GCA_031387445.1 Planctomycetia bacterium | reverse complement strand
GTGAGCGACCGGAGGAATACACCTCCGGTCGCTCACGCTCCCGGCTCGCCGTGTCCGGTTCGACCTGTCGGACCTACGTTAATCACCCCAACACCCGGAGACTGATCGATGAAAGTGATCCCGCTGAACGACAAGATCGTGGTGGAACGGCTGGCGGCCGACGACAAGACGAGTGGCGGGATCATCCTGCCTGATACCGCCAAGGAGAAGCCGAAGCAGGGGAAGGTGCTGGCGACGGGCGAGGGCAAGCCGCTGGAGAACGGCAAGCGGGCCGGCTTCCAGGTGAAGGTGAACGACCGCGTGCTGTTCACCAGTTACGCCGGCACCGAAGTGACCGTGGACGGCAAGGAGTTCCTAATCCTGACCGAAGACGACATCCTGGCGGTGGTGGCGTAGGCCGTGTGCGTCGAAATGGGACCGCGACCGCCAGGGAGCGGGTGCCGACCACCTCTCGCGTAGGTGGCCGGCACCCGCTCCCTGGCGGTCGCGGTCCCATTTCGCACCTTCATCATTCGCACGCGTCGTGAGACTGGCGGTCTACTGCGTTTCCGATTTTGCCGGAATCAACTTGGCTTCCGGAAAACGCCGGTTTATTATCCAACCACTTTTCCGCCGCGCCAGATGTGGTGTCGTTCGAACTTCAGCCGGCCGAACCTGCCGCCGAGCGTCTCGTGCGGGGCCAGCCAGGAACGCGACTCGCACGTCGGGCACTGACCACACGTCCCAGTATGGCCATCAACATCTACGTCGGCAACTTGCCGTGGTCGACCACCGACGCCGAACTCGGCGACATGTTCGCCCCGTACGGCCAGGTGCTCAAAGCCCAAGTGATCACCGACCGGGACACCGGCCGCTCACGGGGGTTCGGCTTCGTCGAGATGCCGACCGAAGAGGAAGCGCAGCGGGCCATCGACGCCCTGAACAACCAGGCGATGGGCGGTCGCCCGCTGACCGTAAACATCGCCCGCCCGCGTGAGCCGCGGGGCGGCGGCGGCGGGTACGGCGGTGGCGGCGGCGGTGGGTACGGCGGCGGTGGCCGCGGTGGGTACGGCGGCGGCGGTGGTGGTCGCGGCGGGTATGGCGGTGGTGGCGGCGGGTATGGTGGCGGCGGCGGCGACGCGGTCGGCGGCGGTGGGTACGG
>JANNDF010001096.1:0-4233 GCA_031387445.1 Planctomycetia bacterium | reverse complement strand
GCCCGGCGAAGGCGACGCCCGAGAGGCACGAATAGAGCGTGCCGTCGGCGTGCTTCATCACCATGACGCCGCCGCGCCAGCCGTGAAACGTGAAGCGATAGCTGGGAGCGAAACCCCGGGCGTAGCCAGCGTCGGGGTCGTAAACGAACACGCCGTAGCTGTCGGAGATGACGCGGTACGTGTTCAGGAAGAACCGCAACGGGATCGCGCCGCCGTCGGAATACCCGCGGGTCCAGCACAACACCGGGTCAGTGTCTCTCAATTCGTCTTTCCGCCGCTTGGCTTCGTCGACGCAGTGCGAGCAGTTCGGGTTGACCAGGGTCTTGAAGGCGTCCGGCTTCGCAATCAAGATCGGCTCGGCCTTCTGCTCCTGGGCGAACGCGACCAACCCGACGAGCAGCGCGGCGACGGCGAGGGTGGGACGCACGGCAGACCTCCGGGGGCGGGATAGGTGTTGTATCCGGTATCCCCCTGCCTAAGATCGCACCACCTCTCGGAATTTCGCCATGAGTCGCTCCGCCGGGCCGTCGAAGAAGTCCGTTTTGTCCTTCCTTCCGTTCGTCGGCGGGGGACTGCTGGTCGGGCTGGTGGTGCTGCTCGTGGTGCTCTCAATCAAGCCGGGGCCGTTCGACCCGATGGCCCACGCCGACGCCACCGACCCGCCGATGGTGAGCCTCCCCGGCGGCACGTTTGAGATGGGCAGCGACGACGGTCCGGCGGACGAGAGGCCCGCCCGCCCCGTCACGCTCCGCCCGTTCAAGATCGATGTGACGGAAGTGACGAACGCCCAGTTCGCCCGGTTCGTGAAGGCCACCGGGTACACCACCGTCGCCGAGCGCCAGCCGACCCCCGCCAAGTATCCCGGTGCCGACCCGCGGTTGCTGAAGCCGGGCAGTGCCACCTACTTCCCGACGGAGTCTTCCACCGACCCGCGGACGTGGGGGACTCCGCACCCGCCGTGGTGGAAGTACACCGTCGGCGCGTGCTGGAAACACCCGACCGGCCCCGGCAGCGACGTCCGCGACAAGATGACCCACCCGGCCGTCCACATCGCGTGGGAAGACGCCGCGGCGTATGCGAAGTGGGCGGGCAAGCGGCTGCCCACCGAAGCCGAGTGGGAGTACGCCGCCCGAGGCGGGCTGGAACGCCAGGAGTATTGTTGGGGGAGCGCGAAGCAGGGCGACGGCGGAGTGTGGCGGGCGAACACTTTCCAGGGCACCTTCCCGCACGCGGACAGCGGGGCCGACGGGTTCATCGGTACCGCACCAGTGGCGAGTTTCCCGCTGAACGGGTTCGGGCTGTACGACATGAGCGGCAACGTGTGGGAGTGGTGCAGCGACTGGTACCAGTCGGACTACTACCGCGACAGCCCGAAGGACAACCCGACCGGGCCGATGACCGGTGAACTCGACGGCGACCAGCCGCAGAGGGTGCGGCGCGGCGGGTCATTCCTGTGCGACCACATGTACTGCCGGCGGTATTTGCCTGCCGCACGCGACAAGAACCCGGACGACAGCAGCGCCAGCCACACCGGCTTCCGGTGTGTGAAAGATTGAACGGGGTCTCGCTTCCGCTTCGGGTGGTGTGGTAAAGTACGGCATCTCGCCGGAGGACTGCCCGTGCTCGACATCCTCATCCTGATCGGGATGTGCTTCTACGTCGCCAACGCGGCCAAAAAGAAGGGGTACTCCGGCTGGCCGTTCGTACTGCTCATGATCTTCGCCTGGCTGTTCTTCGGCTGCGGGGCGGGGGTCGGCGGGATGATGATCATGGGTCAGGAGGACGACGAGTTCCCGTTCGGCTTTCTCATCGGGTACGTCCTCGGCGTGGTGCTCGCCTGCGTCAGCACCTCCCTGCTCATCGCCTGTCTGCCCTCACGCGAGACGGACGACGACCGCGACGACTCCTCCCGCCGTCGCCGGCGGCGGCGGGCTGTCGATGATGACGATGACGACCGCCGGGATCGGGGAGACCGTCGTCGGTATGACCGGGACGACGACCGGGACGATCGAGACGACGACCGCGATGGCGACCGGCGGCCGAGGCGGTATGACGACCGCTGACCACATCTCGCCAACCGTGTTCTAGGCTACGGTGTCGCCCCGAAATCGGAGCCGCGCCGTGGGATGCTTGGAACTCTTCCTACTGATCGGCATGTGCCGGTATCTCCTCCGCACCGCCGCGGCGAAGGGGCGTACCGGCTGGCCGTATGCCGTCCTGATGGTGGTGGCGTGGTTCGTGTTCGGCATCATGGGGGCGGTGGCGGGGTATCTCGCGGAAGGTGACCACGACAGCGACTATCTCATTGGTACCCTCTGTGGGTATTCGATCGGCGTGGCGATCGCCTGCGGCGGAATGGCACTGCTGGTCAACTCCTTGACGGACCATTCGACCGCCTCCGAGCGGGCCGCCGTCCAGGACGAGCAGGCGTACATTCAGTGGCGGAAGCGGCACGGGGCGAAGAAGGCGACTGTGCCCGAGGAAGACGAAGAGCCGGTTGACCTGTCGCCGGCCGACGCACAGCCGCCCCCGCGAGCCGCCCGTGCCTGGAAGCGGCGCGACTGGGACGCCTGACGCACTTCGCACACCCCACCTGTCGGCGTACAACAGCCGGATGATCCTCGAAGGACTCGTCACCACCACCGACGCCAAGGGCAACCCGCACCTCGCCCCGATGGGGCCGATGGTGTTCGGCGATTTCGCTTCGCTCTTGCTGCGGCCGTTCCCCACGTCGAACACCTTTCAAAATCTGAAGCGACACGGCGAAGGCGTGTTTCACATCACCGACGACGCCCGGCTGATTGCGTATGCCGCCGTGGGCAAATTGCGGGAGGCGCCGCCGATGAACCCGGCGACGGCCGTCGCCGGGTTCGTGTTGCGGGAGGCGTGTCGGGCCTTCGAGTTCCGCGTGAACGAGATCGACACCACCCGCGATCGGGTCCACATCTCCGCTGAAGTGGTTCACCGGCACTCGCTCCGCGAGTGGGACGGGTTCAACCGGGCGAAGCACGCGGTCATCGAAGCGGCGATCCTGGCCACGCGGTTTCACTTGCTGAACGCCGACGACATCGCCGCCGAGTTCAAGAAACTGCGGGTGATCGTGGACAAGACCGGCGGCGACGCCGAACATGACGCGATGGACATGCTCGAAGGCGAGTGGGCGAAGTTCCGGGAGGCGCAATGAGCGTCCGCGTCGTCGCCCCGTGCCGTCTGCACTTCGGCCTGTTCCACGTGCCGGTGGACGGCCTCACCCACGACCGCGACGGCCGCCCCATCCGCAAGTTCGGCGGCCTGGGGATGATGATCGAAGAGCCGTGCGTGACGGTGACGGCGGAGTTCTCAAGCAAAGCATCGCGGATCGGTTCACTGACGAACCGGGCATCGGCTTTCATTGAACGGATCGAGGCAATTCGATTCGCCCCGGTTGAAGTGGAGGGCATGAGTGCCGACTTTTCGTTCTACTGGCCAGGCTCGAACATCACCGCGAATGGGCCACCGGAGCACGTCGGGTTGGGAGTTGGGACAGCTCTAGGGATGGCGGTGGGTGCCATTTACCACGCCAACAGTTGGAATCCTTCCGGCCCCGAACACGATGCGGATTGTGAGGACTTCGCCCGGAGAGTGGGACGCGGACTTCGATCAGGCATCGGCATCGCGGGTTTTTCACGTGGAGGGTTCCTGCTAGATCAGGGTAAACTCGATGCCGAGGAGTTGCCCCGCAACACCAGACGACACGTCTTTCCTCAACACTGGAGAGTCGTGCTCGTTCGTCCGCCCACGCCGGCGGCGTGGTTCGGGGACCGCGAACGGACGGCCTTTGCTCGCGATCGTGACCCGGAGCGAGCGCTGATTGTTTCCGACCGCCTGATGGCACTCGCACACAACTTCGTCGTTCCCGCCGTGCAAGCCGCCGACTTCGACTCGTTCGCTCAATCCATCTTCGAGTTCAACCGGCTGGCGGGTGAGCCGTTCCACGACGACCAGGGCGGGCCGTATGCCGGGGCGGAGGTGGCGTGCGTGATCGACGAGTTGATGGAGATGGGGGCGGTGGGCCTGGGGCAGTCGAGCTGGGGACCGACTGTGTTCGCCATGTGCCGCGATGCGGACGAAGCAGAACGACTGGCCGAACGAGCGCGGGCGAGGTTTTCGAGCGCCACCGAAGTGACCGTGACCGCCGCGAACAACACCGGAGCGAGGATCGAGACCGTGTAGCCGCGAGCCGCAGGCGAGCGC
>JANNDF010000365.1:0-8288 GCA_031387445.1 Planctomycetia bacterium | reverse complement strand
GGTCGTTCAGGCGATCATGAACGACCCCGTTGGGGTCGGTGCCATTTCCACCCTCAATCCCAGGGCGTCGCTTCGCTCGCCCTGGGCTGGGGGAACGACCCCTTCGGGGTCGGCGGCCGGCGTGCGGCACCCCGTCTTCGTCGCGCTCGCCGACACGGTGAAACAGTTCGCCATCCCGCCCGCCCCGTTCTTCGATCTGCTGACCGCCTTCGACCAGGACCAGCGGGTGAAGCGGTACGCCACATTCGCCGACGTGCTGAACTACTGCACACACTCGGCCAACCCCGTCGGCCGGCTGGTGCTGCACCTGTTCCGGTGTGCCGATGACACCCGGCTGAGACTGAGCGACGAGGTGTGTACCGGGCTGCAACTGGCCAACTTCTGGCAGGACGTGGCCCGCGACTTCGCCATCGGCCGCGTGTACCTGCCCGCCGACGACATGGCCCGGTTCGGCGTGAACGAAGCCGACATCGCCACGAAGCGGTTCACACCGGCGTTCGCCGCCCTGATGCGATTCCAGGTGGACCGTTCCCGCGGGTACTTCGAGAGGGGCAGGGGACTGCTCCCACTGCTGCCACGAGAGGTGCGGGTCGACGTGGACTTGTTCATCCGCGGGGGCGAGGCCACGCTGGACGCGATTGTACGGCAGGGGTACGACGTGCTCACCCGCCGGTCGGTGTTGAGCAAGTGGGAGAAGGTGAAGCTGCTGGGAAGGGCGGTGTTGGGGCGGCTCTGGTAGCCGCGAGCCGCAGGCGAGCGCGTCGGACCTCGGACGCGCTCGCCTGCGGTTCGCGGCTACGAGATCACCCCCGCAGCGGACTCTGCCACGCCTCTTTCAGCGAACCGAGCTTCGACCAGATCAGCCACTCGCCGTCGCCGCCTGCGATTCGCAATCTCGGTTCCTTCACCGTCGTGCCGATCTTGGCGAACGGCAGCCCAGCGAACACTTCTGCCAGCTTCGCCGCGTACTCCGGTTTCGCCTCGATGACGAACCGGCTGGCCGATTCACTGAACAGCTTCGCCACATCACTCGCCGCGTCGCCCGACAGCAGCTTCAGTCCGTCTACGTCCGCCCCCACCTCGCCGCTGAACGCCATCTCCGCGAGTGCCACCGCCAGCCCGCCCTCGCTGCAATCGTGGCACGCCCGCACCAGCCCGCCGGTGATCGCCGTGTGAACCGCCTTGAACAACTTCGGGGCGAGTTCCACATCGACCGTCGGCACGTTCCCGCCTGTCTGTCCCGTCACCAGGTTGAAGTGCGACCCGCCGAGTTCGTCGTGCGTGTTGCCCACCACGTACAGGTCGTGGCCCGGCTCCTTCAGGTCCATTGTCACGCACTCGGTCACGTCGTGAACGATGGCCATGGCCGACACGAGCAGTGTGTGCGGGATCGAAATCCGCGTGCCGTCCTTCGCCACATACGAGTTGTTCAGGCTGTCTTTGCCGCTCACGAACGGCGTGCCGAACGCGACGGCCACGTCCCGGCACGCCTCGGCGGTGCGGACCAGCGCGCCGAGCATGGCGGGATCAGTCACGTTGCCCCAGCAGAAGTTGTCCAGGATCGCCGTTCGCGTCGGGTCGCCACCGACGGCGACCGCGTTCCGCACGGCTTCGTCGATGGCACACGCGGCGGCGTGGTACGGGTCGAGGTCGGCGTACCGCGGGTTCAGCCCGTTGCTGATGGCGAACCCCTTTGTGCTGCCCAGGACCGGGGCGATGACCGCCGCGTCCGACGGCCCGTCTTCTTTCAACCCCACCAGGGGCTTGACCACGCTCCCGCCTTGCACCTCGTGGTCGTACTGCCGCACCACCCACTCTTTGGAACACACCGTAAACGTGCTCAGTATTTTCGCCAGCGCTTCCTGCGCTCCGATTTCCGATTGTGGATTTGCGATTGCGGATTGTCGGTCTTCATTCCTCAATCCCCACTCCGCAATCCGCACTCCACCGGGTCGGCCGTCGTGGAGGAAGTGCATGCTCACGTCAGCCACCTGCTGCCCGTGGTACGTCAGCACCAGCCGGCCGGTGTCGGTGAAGGTGCCGAGGACCGCCGCTTCGACGCCTTCGCTTTCGGCGAGTGCCCGGAGTTCGTCCCAGTTCTCGGGCGGCACGGCCAGCACCATCCGCTCTTGGCTCTCGCTGATCCAGATTTCGGTGTAGCTCAGCCCCTCGTACTTCAGCGGGGCCTTCTCCAGTTGCACGCTCGCCCCGCACTCGGCCCCCATCTCGCCGACCGCACTGCTGAACCCGCCCGCGCCACAATCGGTGATGCCGCGGTACAGACGGCGGTCGCGGGCCTGCAGGATCACGTCCAGCACCTTCTTCTCGGTGATGGCGTTGCCGATCTGCACCGCCCCGCCGCTCACCTTCTCGGACTCGTCGTGCAGCCCTTCGCTCGAAAACGTCGCCCCGTGAATGCCGTCGCGGCCCGTCCGCCCGCCGACGCTCACGATCAGGTCGCCCGGCTTCACCTCTTTGAATTCCATGCCCACCGGGATCAGCCCGACGGTGCCGCAGAAGACGAGCGGGTTGGCCAGGTAGCGGTCGTCGAAGTAGAGGCTGCCGTTGACGGTCGGGATGCCCATTCGGTTGCCGTAATCCCGCACGCCGGCCACCACGCCGTTCATCACCCGCCGCGGGTGCAGCACACCCGGCGGCAGTTGGTCGGGCGGGTAGTCCGGTCGTGCGAAGCAGAAGACATCCGTGTTGCACACCGGCTGCCCGCCGAGGCCGGTGCCGAGCACGTCGCGGATGACGCCGCCCAGCCCGGTGTTCGCCCCGCCGTAGGGTTCGATGGCGCTCGGTCGGTTGTGCGTCTCCACTTTGATGCACAGGTGGTTCGCGTCGTCGAACTTCACCACCCCGGCGTTGTCGGCGAACACCGACACGCACCAGTCCTGTTCACCCAGGTTCTTGCGGATCGTCTGCGTCGCCCCGAACACGGTTTCTTTCAGCAGGTTCTTGAAGTGCTTCTTCGTCGTCACGCCGTTGATGGTTTCGGTGTACTCGATCTCGCCCTTCAGCGTCTTGTGCGAGCAGTGCTCGCTCCACGTCTGGGCGACGGATTCGAGTTCGGCGTCGGTCGGGTCGCGGCCCTGCTCGGCGAAGTGCCGTTGCACCTGCTTCATCTCGTCAATGGTGAGTGCGAGAGTTCCTTCCTTGCTCACCCGCATCAGCCCGGCGTCGTCGAGTGCCCGCAGCGGGACGGTGACGAGCTTGAACGTGTACGGCTTGCCGACGGCCAGGTGATCGGCCCGCAGTGCCCCCAGTGCGACTTGCTCGATGGCGTCGTTCGCCAGAATTTTGCGGAACAGCGTGTCGCGGTCGAGCGAGCTGATGCCGTCGGGTCCGTAGTAGCGGCGGAAGGTGCGGACCTGCTGCACGGGAATGCCGAGGTCGGCCGCCGCTTGCAGCACGCTGTCTGCCACCGGGTCCATCACACCCGGCTTGAGGAGCACCGTGTAGGCGTTGCCGTCGAGCGGTCGGCCCACCTCCGACACCAGCCCCGTTTCCACGACGGTGTCGATCAGCAGGGCCACCGCCAGTTGTTGGGTCTGCTCGCGCGCGAGCGACTCCCCTTCGAGGAGGAACCCCTTGCTGCTCGCGGCCACCAGATCGCCGCCGCGCTCGGAGTGCGTGAGCAGGTCGAACTCGTCGCACACCCGTTCGCGCTCGCCGTCTTTGCCCAGCGGGCGGATTTCAACTTCCCAGAGCATCGCGGATCCTCTTCCCTTCGGCCAGCCAGCGGACCAGCCCGGCGCGGTCCTCGGCGGCAAGCAGTGAACGGAACTCGGTCATGCGGGCGGCAAACTGGTCGGCGGCGGTCAGCACCGCGTCGCGGTTGGCCAGGAAAATGGCCGCCCACAGGTCGGGGTCGCCGGCGGCGATGCGGGTGGTGTCGCGGAACCCGCCGGCCGTGAGGGCGAGCCATTCGGGCGGCGTGACCGCCGCCAACCCGCCGGCCGCAGCGTGCGGCAGGTGACTCGTCATAGCCAGCGCCGTGTCGTGTTCGTGTGCATCCATTCGGATGATGCGGGCACCCAGCCGGCTCCAGAACAACTCCACCACCGCCACCGCTTCCATGTCCGAATCGGCGGTCGGCGTGACGACCACCACGCGGTTCACGAACAAGTCCGCCACGGCGTTCGCCGACCCACGCTTCTCGGACCCGGCCAGCGGGTGCGAGCCGACGAACATCGCGCCGGCGGGGGGCAGTTTGCCGGCCAGCTCGCGGACGATGTTCCCCTTCGTGCTGCCCACGTCCGTCACCACGCCCCGCGGCGGGGCGGCGTGGGTCGCCGCCAGCACGTCTGCCGCCACGCGGTCCACCGGCGTACACACCACCACCAGATCCGCCGCCTTCACCCCGTCCGCGATGTTCGTTGTGAAACTGTCGATGGCCCCGTCGGCTTGGGCACGGGCGAGGGTGCGCTCGTCGCGGCCGACGCCGACCACCCGCCGCGTCAGTCCGCGGGTCTTGGCCGCCAGCCCGACCGACCCGCCGATCAGCCCGACGCCGACGATGGTGATCTGGTCGAACGGCATCGGCGGTGGGGTCACGGAGGGAGATAAGGGGAATGATAAGAACGGACCTCTCCCCCGGCCCGTCTCCAAATCGGTGGGTGCGTGTGCGGTGGGGTGGGAGGAGATGGGTCGGGGAGTGAGTCTCAGTATCACCACTTCCCACCCCCACCCCCGCCGTGGTGACGCTGACGCAAGTGCAACTCCGGCTGATGGTTGCAAACCGACCTCTCGCTCGCACCAGCCGGATAGCCGTCAATCTTGCGACGAAGCGAGTGATTCTCCCTGTCTTCGCAATGAGGTTTCGACTGCTCTGCGTGTTGCCACGACGCTGGGCACGCCGGTTTCCGACCCAAGACCACGTCCTTGGTACCACGATGCTCATCGCGTACGAACCTGTCTGGGGAATTGGCTTTCTGTTCATGTGCTGTGGCTGTGGGATTGGCCTACTCGTCTGGGTCGTGTTCTGGCTGATTCACAGGTTTCGCGCGAGTGTGCCTGTCACCCTGTTCGGGAGAATTGCCCTCTGGTGTGTGGTTGGACTGGTGGCAGTTGTCGCGGGACTTTTCCCACCCGTTCGAAAAGCGGGCGACTGGTGGGACGAATCGAACGGGCAGCCGGTGTCGCCAACGGTGGCCGGTCAACTCGACCGCTTCTATTTCGGGTGGATGCCGAAGTTCGCTTGGCTGGGACAGGTGGGAGTTGAAGAGCCGATGACTCCGGGGGTGCGGGTGGGGCTGGGAGTCAGTGGTGTGTCAGCCCACTGTGACCACGCCCGTTGGGCCGTGGACTGTCTCGCTCTGGCCATTGAAGCGTGTGGCCTCATCCTGTTGGTGCTGCCATTCGCCCGAGCCAGACGGTCGACGGTAGCCGCTCGCACGCTCGCGGAGAAGCGGTTACCATAGCCCCCATGCTCCCCTTCGTTCCCCGCATTGGTTCGCTCGGTCGCGTCAGTCGGCGAGACTGGCTCGCGCTGGGGCTGGGGGCACTCGCGGTGCCGGCGTTCGCCAAACCCACGGTCAAGCCGCGGGCGAAGCGGGTGTTGGTGGTGTTCACGCCGGGCGGGGTGAGTCAGCTCGAAACGTTCGACCCGAAGCCGAACGCGCCGGAGGAAGTCCGCGGAGCGTTCGGCACCATTCCCACCGCCGTGCCGGGGCTGCGGTTCGGCGAACACCTGCCGAAGCTGGCGAAGCTGGCTGAGAAGTTCGCCGTGGTGCGGTCGGTGTCTCACGACGACCTCGACCACGGGTCGGCGTGCTACTTGTCGCTCACCGGGCAGTTCCATTCGCGGAAGTCGTCCAACCCCGCCGTGTCGCCGACCGACTTCCCCACCCTCGGGGCGATCGTGCAACGGCTGCGGCCGAGCGACACCTTCCCCCGCTCGTCGGTCTACCTGAACGGCCCTGTTCTGCTGCCCGAAATCCCCGGCCCCGGCAACAACGGCGGCTTCCTCGGCCGAGGCTGCGACCCGCTGACGGTGACGGACCCGGAGGAGTCGCAGCAGTTCGTCGAGGGGCTGTCGCTGCCGGGCGAGGTGAATCTGGATCGGCTCGACTCGCGGCGGGAACTGCTGTCGAAACTCGACACTGCTCCGACCGAGGCCGGCTACCGCGACAGCACCCGTGCCGCGTTCGACCTGCTCCACACGAAACAGGTGCGGGAGGCGTTCGACCTGGACCGAGAGTCGGAGAAGACCCGCGACGCCTACGGCCGGCACCGCTCCGGGCAGAGTTGCCTGCTCGCCCGTCGGCTGATCGAAGCGGGCGTGCCGTGGGTGACGGCGTTCTTCAACCACACCATCCGCGGGCAGGATAAGTCCGAAGTGACGGATGAATACGGCTGGGACACGCACAACGACATCTTCGTGTCGCTGAAGGATCACCTGCTGCCGCGGTTCGACCAGACGTTCACCTCGCTGCTGACGGACCTGGATGCCCGCGGGCTGTTGAAGGACACGCTCGTCTGTTGCATGGGCGAGTTCGGTCGTGCCCCGAAGGTGGCGCTCGAGAAGAATTTCGCCGGCACATCGCCAGGTCGCAAGCACTGGGGCGGGTGCTACTCGGTGCTGTTCGCCGGTGCGGGCGTGACCGGCGGGGCGGTGATCGGCTCTTCAGACAAGCAAGGGGCGTACCCGCAAGCCGACCCGCTCACGCCGGGCGATGTGGTCGCCACGCTGTTTCACGCGATCGGCATCGACCCGACCGGGCACTACACGGACTTGGCCGAGCGGCCGTATCGTGTGGCAACGGGCGAGGCGATTCGAGGACTTTGGTAGTGCTCTGCTCGCTCCGCGAGCGGTCTTCGGATTCCGCTCGCGGAGCGAGCAGAGCACTTCCCGTAAGTTGACTCCTTCCCGTCGGTAATCCCCATCCACCCTCCTGCGAGAGTTCCCCATGTATCGCTGGCTCTGCCTGCTCGCCGTCGTCGCCGTTCCCGTTGCCGTCCACGCCGACGACTGGCCGCAGTGGATGGGCCAGGACCGCGACGGCGTGTGGAAGGAGACTGGCATCGTCGACAAGTTCCCGAAGGACGGGCCGAAGAAGCTGTGGACGGCGAAGGTGGGGCAAGGGTACGCCGGGCCGTCGGTGGTGGGGGATCGCGTGTATGTGATGGACCTCGTGGGCACAGGGGCCGAGCAGAAAGAGCAGGTGCTTTGCATGGACACAAAGGATGGCGCGGAGGTGTGGAAGCACGAGTACACCTGCCAGTACACGAAGGTGGGCTACCCGGCCGGGCCGCGCTGCACCCCGCACGTGGACGGCGACTTGGTGTACACCGTCGGCACGATGGGCGACCTGTTCTGCCTGAAGGCGAAAGACGGCAAGGTGGTGTGGCAGAAGAACTTCGTGAAGGACTTCGAGGCGAAGGTGCCCATCTGGGGGTTCGCCTCGCACCCGGTGGTGTACGGCGACCTGCTCATCTGCGTGACCGGCGGGACGAAAGACAACCTGGTGATCGCGTTCGACAAGAAAACCGGCGTGCAGAAGTGGGCGGTGGAATCGACGGAGTCCGATTGCGGTTACGCTGCGGTCATGGTGTACGAGTTCGGCAAGACGAAGACGGCAGTGGTGTGGCACGGGGCGGCGGTGCTGGGCCTCGACCCGGCAACGGGCAAGCGGCTCTGGAAGCAGGACTTCAAGACGAACTACGGCCTGACCGCCCCGACGCCGATGAAACTCGCCGGCGACAAGCTGTTCGTGACGGCCTTCTACGACGGGCCGATGATGCTGAAGGTGGCCGACAACAAGGTAAGCGTGGAGTGGAAGGGGAACGGCAAGAGCGAGAAGCCCGAAGGGAGCGACAAACTGCACAGCATCATGCCCACGCCGTACATCCAGGACGGGCACATCTACGGCGTGTGCAGCTACGGCGAACTGCGATGCCTGACGGTGGACAAGGGCGAGCGGGTGTGGGAGACGCGGACCCCGACCGTCGGCAAGAAGGGCGAGGAGGGCAAGCCGACGCGGTGGGGCAACGCCTTCCTGACGCCGAACGGCGACCGCTTCTTCCTGTTCAACGAGCAGGGCGAACTGGTGATCGCCAAGTTGACGCCGAAGGGGTACGAGGAGATCGACCGGGCCGCCATCGTGAAGCCGACGAACAAGTTGGCCGGCCGCCCGGTGGTGTGGGTCCACCCGGCCTACGCCGGCAAGAAGATGTACGTGCGGAACGACGCGGAGTTGGTGTGCGTCGATCTGGCAAAATAAGGCGAACCCCGGCAATCATGCCGGGGGTGCTGAATGAGTCAAGCACCACCGGCATGACTG
>JANNDF010001065.1:0-1016 GCA_031387445.1 Planctomycetia bacterium | reverse complement strand
GCATCGCCACCTTCACGTCCGACATGTATGCCTCCATCGCCGGCCGATTCCCAGACGCCGAGTGCCTCGTCGTGCCGGTCAACGACCGCCCGGAGGGGTACGACTACCCGCCGGAGGTGCGTTTCGAGATCGACGAGCCGGACCTGGAAAGCTACCGCCGGGCGGCCGACTATCTGAACTTCGCCAACACGGACATCGTCTGCCTGCAACACGAGTACGGCATCTACGGCGGGCCCGCCGGCAGCCACGTCCTCGGCCTGCTCCGGGACTTGCGGATGCCGGTCGTCACCACCTTCCACACCGTCCTGCGGGAGCCGAACGACGACCAACGGCGCGTGTTGGTGGAATTAGCCGCCCTGTCCGCCCGCGTCGTCGTCATGACGGAGCGGGCCAGAGCGTTCCTCCGGGACATCTACGCCGTCCCCGATAGCAAGATCGACGTGATCGCCCACGGCATCCCGGACACGCCGTTCGTGGACCCGAACCCGTACAAGGAGCAGTTCGGCGTCGAGGGCCGGCTGGTGGCGCTGACGTTCGGGCTGCTGTCGCCGAACAAGGGCATCGAACACATGCTCCGGGCCATCCCGGAGATCCTCAAGACGTTCCCGAACTTCGCCTACATCGTGCTGGGCGCGACCCACCCGGACCTGGTCCGCGAGCAGGGCGAGCGGTACCGCATCGGCCTGGAACGGCTGGCCCGCACCCTCGGCATCGGCAGGAACGTCATCTTCTACAACCGCTTCGTCGAGTTGAAGGAGTTGACCGAGTTCATCCGCGCGGCGGACGTGTACGTCACCCCGTACCTGAACCCGGCGCAGATCACCTCCGGCACCCTGGCGTATGCGTTCGGCTGCGGCAAGGCGGTCGTCTCGACGCCGTACTGGCACGCCGAGGAACTGCTCGCCGACGGCCGCGGCGTGATCGTCCCGTTCGCCGACCCGCCGGCCCTGGCGCGGGAAGTGGGCGGGCTACTGGGCGACGTACCGCGGCGTGCGGCGATGAGCGCGGGGGCGTAC
>JANNDF010001056.1:0-2541 GCA_031387445.1 Planctomycetia bacterium | reverse complement strand
CCTTCGGGCCTTGTTGGGAACGACGACCTACGGTTTCACGCGAGAAGGGCCGAAGGCCCGCCCTCCCTCAGCCCAGGGCAACGCCCTGGGTTCCTGACCACCCGTCAATCCACGAACATCAGCTCGTTGCTCGCCAGCAGCACCTGGGCGAACTGCTGCCAGCGGGTGAGCTTGTCGTCCTTCTTCAGCGGCAGTTTCAGGAACCGCTCGGCCAGGTCGGCCTCTTGCGTCGCCGGCTCGCGGCCGAACGCCAACTTGTACGCGGCGGCGATCTTCTCCGCGTCGGTCTTGCCGAGTTTCTCCGCGCGGACGGCGAACGCCTTCGCCTGCGTCACCATGAACGGGCTGTTCAGGGCGAACAACTGCTGCTGCGGCACGGTCGTCGTCACCCGCTTGTCGGCGGTCACGTTCGCGTCCGGGAAGTCGAACATCCGCAGCAGGCCGTCCGGCTCGTGCCGGCTCACTTTCGCGTACACCGTGCGGCGCGTCACCCCCGCGTTCTTCAGGTCGAACGTCGGCCCGCCGGTGGCCTTGTCCAGCGTGCCGCTCACGCTCAGGAGCGAGTCCCGCCACTGCTCCACGTCCAGCCGCCGGCGGTTGGCCCGCCACAGGTAGACGTTCCCGGCGTCGATCTTGTCGTTCGCCTCGTCGGGCCGGCTGTCCAGTTGGTACACGCCGCTCAGCACGATCTGCCGGTGCAGCCATTTCAGGCTCCACCCGTTCTTGACGAAGTTGGCGGCCAGCCAGTCGAGCAGCGGCTGATTGGTCGGCGCGTCACCCAGCACACCGAAGTTGCTCGGCGTACCGACGATGCCGCGGCCGAAGTGCCACGCCCACACGCGGTTCACGATGACGCGGGCGGTGAGCGGGTTGTCTTTGCTGGCAATGGCGTTGGCGAGTGCGAGGCGGTCGAAGTCTTTCCCCGATTTGGCCGCCGACGGCAGCACTTGCAGGAACCCCTTCGGGGCGTCGTCGCCGAACACCGTCGGGTTGCCCCGCACCATGATCTTCATGCCGGGGCCGTTGCCGCTGAGCACGTGCGCGACCGGCGGGGCCGGCGGCACTGCTTTCTTCAGCTTGTCCACCTCGACGGTCAGTTCCTTCACCTTGTCGGCGGCGGCCTTGATCGCCTCCTTGTCGTCCTTCTTGTCCTTCTCCAGCTTCTTCTGCTCCTCTTTGGCCTTGTTCGCCTTGCCCTCGGCCTCTTTCACTTTGGCCTGGGCGTCGGCGTGGGCCTTCACCTGCTCCGGCGTGCCCAGGTTGGCGTTGGACATCTTGGTCCCGACGTACACCCCGGCGAGCGAGTAGTAGTCCTTCGTCGGGATGGGGTCGAACTTGTGATCGTGGCAGCGGGCGCACGCCACCGTCAGGCCCATAAAGCCGCGGGTGAGGGTGTCGAGTTTGTCGTCGAGTTCGTCCGCATCCGCCCGCGGGCCGCACCCGGCGTCGCGGTAGTATTCCGCCCCCAGCCCGAGGAAGCCCATGCCGGCGTACTTCTCGAACGCGTCCGTCGGGGCGTCGGGCAGCATGTCGGCGGCGAGCTGCATCTTCACGAAGCGGTCGTACGGCATGTCGTCGTTGAACGCCTTGATGACCCAGTCGCGATACCGCCATGCATGGTTCTTCGGCTGCACCCCGAACGTGTGCGCCTGGTCCTCGGCGTACCGGGCCACGTCCAGCCAGTGCCGCGCCCACTTCTCCCCGTGCTGCGGGCTAGTGAGCAGCTTGTCCACGATTTTGGCGAAGGCATCCGGTGAACTGTCCTTCTCGAACGCCTCCACGTCCTCGGCGGTCGGCGGCAGGCCGATCAGGTCGAGGTACACGCGGCGAATGAGGGTTCGCTTGTCGGCCGGGCCGACGGGGGTGAGCTTCTGGGCTTTCCACCCGGCCGCGACGAAGGCGTCAATCGCGCTCGTCTTCGCCTCGCGGTTAACCGTGGGTACGGCCGGCTCTTTGACGGGTTGGAAGCTCCAGAACTGCTTACCCTTCTCGATGTCGATGGTGCTGGCCTTCACCGCCGTGTCGGAGCGGGGGTCGGCCGCACCCGCCGCGATCCACGTCTCGAAGTCTTTCAGGATGGGGTCGCCAAGTTTGCCCGCGGGCGGCATCTTGATGTCGCCCTCGCACTTGAGCGACTTCATCAGCAGGCTTTCCGCCGGCTTGCCGGGCACCACTGCCGGCCCGCTGTCGCCGCCCTTCAACACCGCCTCCTTCGTGTCGAGCAGCAGACCGCCCTTCAGCTTCTTCTTCCCCTTCGCCTCGGCGGAGTGGCACGAGTAGCACTGCTCCACCAGCACCGGGCGGATTTTGTTTTCGAAGAACTCGACCTGCTTGGCGTCCGGCTCCGCTCCGGACGTGAGCAGCAGCACGGCGACGGCGGCGGTTGGCAGCATGGGATGGTCTTGGCGTGTCGGGCTTGGCAAGTCGGGCGCGACGGCCGCGTCCGGTGATCGGCGGGGAGGGCAGTCAAAAGTACCACAGCCGCGGGCCGGAAGAAAGGGGGCGACGACGATTTTGGCGAGCCGAGCGGCGTGAGCCGCC
>JANNDF010001035.1:0-10180 GCA_031387445.1 Planctomycetia bacterium | reverse complement strand
TTCAACCACCCGGCGGCTCACGCCGCTCGGCTCGCCCGTCCCCCGCTCGTCACTCGGCCGTCGTGTGCGCGATCAGGTACTCGACCGTGTCGGCGTCGTGGTCCTTCCCCGCCGGGCACGACCCGCCGGCCGAGGCCGGGTAGAACAGCCCCTCGCACTTCTTGCACCGCCGCCAGTTGCCCTGCACCCCCTCGGCGGCGTCGCTCTTGTCCACCCCGTACCGCAGCACGTATTTGCCGCTCGCCCCGCCGTCGTGTGCGTCCCCTTTCGGGCACACCCCTTGCGTCTCGTTGCCGGCGTAGAACAGGCCGTTGCACTTGCCGCACCACCGCCATTCCGATTGCAGCATGAAGCCGTTCGGCACCTTCACCGGCTCCTTCGCCTTCGGCACCGGGGCGGCCGGGGCGGGCACGGCGGTACACACCAGCGCGCCGGCACCGGCGGCGGCCAGACTGCGGAACACTCCGCGGCGGGATGGTTCGCTCATGACAGGTCCCTCACGACTGTGGGCGGGGAGGCTCACCCCATCCGACGGTGGTGCCCCCTGCGGCGTTTGCCCACCGGCTCACTTCTTCTTGGTCACGAGCGGCTTCTTCTTCGGCTGCTCGTCCTCGCCGTCGGTGGCGGTGTACGTCCCCTCCATCGCGGTGGACAGCATCTGGAAGTACATGGTCGCTTCCGCGATTCCGCCCAGGCTGTCGCCCGCGTTGCCGAGTAGTGGGGCGACCTTCATGAGCGGGTTCGGCCCGGCCAGCAGGGTGCGGTAGTTGAGGATCACCAGGCGGTCGCCGACCAGCCGGAACTGGTAGCTGAACGGCAGGTCGTTGAACATCTCGGCGATGAGCGGTTCGGCCAGTTTCACCATGCCCAGGATCGCTCTGAACTACTCCGCATCGTCTTTGCCCTGACCCAGGAGGGCGTCGTTCATCTTCAGGGTCACCACCTTCACGCCCGTCACCACCCCGTAGATGGTGCCGTTGCTGCTGAGCGAGTACTCGGCCTCGGTGTGCAGTTCGAGGTCCACCCCGAACATGGGCAGGCTGGCAACGATCTTGCCGAGAATCTTCTCGTCCTCGAACGTCCAGCTCAGCCGCCCGCTGCCGTACGGGGCGGCCTCGACCTCCTTCACGAACGTGCCGGTCGGCAGCTTGATGACCGCCTCGCGGCGGCGACCGGCGGCCGGTTTACCCTCGTCCGGCTTGGCCGGCTTGGTGGGGGCCGCCTCGTCCGCCTTCGGCGGGGCGGTCACTTTTTCTCCGGCCGCGTCCGCCTTCGGCTTGGCCGCCTTGTCCGTCGCCCACTGGCCGAGGGCGAATCCGCCCACCCCGATGGTCAGCATGAGCACCGCCACCAGCACCCGCAGTTTGGTCCACGTCATGGCGTTCACCACTCCCTGGGAAAGAGAAACGGCCCGATCCGTCGCACCGCTCGCGGGCAGTCCGGCGGCCAGTGCCACCGCCGCCCGCGCCGTGTCCGACACCCACCCGGCCGACACACTGCCACCACCCACGACCCCGACCGACAGCAGCACGCCGGCAGTAATGCCGCGGGCGAGCAGTCGGCGTTCGATCATCTTCCGCCCGCGGTCCAGCCGCGAGAGTACCGTGCCCTTCGGCCAGCCCAACCGCGCGGCGATGTCTGCGGTGCTCAACCCGGCGGCGTAGTGCAACTGCACCGCCAGGCGGTACTTCTCCGGCAGCCGCGACACCTCGGCGGCGACCGCTTCCTCCCGGTCGTCGGGTTCATGCGTGTCGCGTTCGGGCGGGTCGACGGTCAGCGGGGCCGACCGGCCGAGCTGTTTCCGCAACCGGCGGGCGACGTACACCGCCGTGCGGCAGAGCCACGACCCCACTTTGGCCGGGTCGCGGATGCTGCCCGCCCGCTTCACCAGCACCAGGAAAGTGGCCTGGGCGGCGTCGTCGATGTCGGCCGCACACGGCAACCACCCGCCGCACACCGCCCGCACCAGTGGGGTGTGACGCTGCACCAGGGCGGCGAACGCCGCTTCGTCCGCGTGGAGAATGAACCGCGCGAGGAGGACGGCGTCCGGCCGCGGGTCGGCGGCGAACGCGGAGAGGCGTGAGGGGCGGGCGATGACACGCATGGGGCGTTCCGTGCCTGATGCCGGTCTGTGCCGTGAAGGGCGGTGACGATTTCACCAGTTGGGGAGAATATTCCGCGCCCGACGGGAGAGGGGAAAAGTGTACCGCGGCCCGGAGGGGTCAGCAATGGAGAGCGGGAGGCGAGATGTGAGCAAAATGGTGGCGGAGAAGTGTCAACGGCACGGCGGGCGGTGGCCCGGCCGGTGCCGGACCCACCCCGCCAACTCTGCCCGGCGGCGGTCACACGGCCGGGTTTCGCCACACCTGGTTGCCGTCCAGGTACAGGCTGAACTTGCCGTTCTCGATGTGGTACACGCAGGCCTGCTCCTGTTCCAACAGCCAGCCGTCGGCCGACAGGTCGAACAGCAGGCGGTGTTCGAGGTCGCGGTTGTGCGTGCCGATCACCATCCGCCGCACCTTCGCCTTCAACTCCTTGCGGGCGGCGGCCACCGCGTCCGCCTCGCTCCCCTGGATGTCGATGTGCATCAGGTCCACCCGCTCCACCCCCGTCAGCAGGGTGTTGATGCTCACCGCCGGCACCTTCACCATGTTCCCGGCGCCGGGGCGGCCGACCAGTTGAACGTCCCCCACGCCGGCGCCGTAGTTCCACGCCGCATCTTCCACCGCCGGGAATTCGACCACCCCGTCGGCCGCCATCACCGCCGCGTGGTTGAGCGTGTACTGCTCCGGCGGCACCCCGTTGTCGGCGAAGTGCTGGCGGATGTACGTCAGGTGGGACAGCGACGCCTCGACGGCGGTAGCATGCACGCGGGGGAACCCCTTCTGCCGGCAAGCCAAAATGGTGGCCACACACCACGGCGCCCACCCGGCCCCCAACTCGAACACCACGAACGGCTTGCTCGGGTCGCCCTCTAGCACCGACCGCAGGGTGCCCACCCATTCACCGTACTGGTGCAGCGAGTGCGTGTGGGCCGTCGGCGGTGGCCACACGTGTCCGTTCACCGACTCGAACCAGTGGACGAAACTGGTCCGCAGTTTGTTGCCGATGAAGTCGGTCACGAACCTCGGCGTGCCCGGCCCGGTGTACGGCGGGAACTGGGCCATCACCTCGGCGTCGGACGCCACCAGACCGGAAATCGCCGGCGCCTCGGACAGGACGACCGACTGCCAGCGGGCGAGAAAGGCGGGGTGGCCTACCATCCGCTCGAACATCTGTTTCGGGTCGGCCGCGTCCAGGAATGGGGCCACCACCGACCGGTCGGTCGGCTGCTGACCGAACACGAAGGCGTAAGCGGCGCGGGCGGCTGATTCGCTGACCATATCCTCTCCGGTACTCGGTGGGGTGGTATCGTACCACCCGGCCGACGGCGTGGCGCCGGGGTCGGTACTACATCGGCTACCCAGGCGGTACAGCTTGCCGAAATCGTCCCGCCCGCCCAGATGTGGCGTCAGCCGCACAGCCGGCGGCCGCGTGCGGCGCGGCCGTGGTGCGGGTCGAGGGTCAGGCACTTGTCGTAGGCGGCGCGGGCGTCGGTTGGGCGGACGGACGCGCGGTACGCTTCGCCCAGGAAGTACCACGCGGCGGCGGAGTTCGGATCGCGGGCGGTCGCCTCGGTGAGCGCGTTCACCGCGACGACCGGCTGATTCGCGTCCAGCCGGTCGATGCCCACCAGCACCAGCCCGCGGGCCAGTTCCGCCTTCGCCGCGGCGGTGTTTCCCGCCCGCTCCGAACCCTCCGCCAGCCGTGCCCAGGCGTCTTTCACGTCCGGCCCGGAACCGACCCGCGTGGCCCGCTCGTAAGCCCGGCGGGCGTCGGCGGGTCGCCCCACGGCGGCGTGGGCGTCGCCGAGGCGGTACAACAGGTGCGGTTCCGGCCCGGCCTTCTCCACCGCTTCTTCGAGCACCTTCGCCGATTCGTCACGGCGGCCCAGGTGGTACAGCGCCTCCGATCGCACGTCGGCCAGTCCGGGCGTCCACTGGGCTGCGGCCAGGGCGGTCGTCTCGCGGTCGGCCTCGGCCGCCTTGCCGCTCGGGATGCCGGCCGCCGCCGCGGCCAGCCGCCGCTTCCACCCGAACTCGCGTTCGGTCTTCATCACCCACTCGAACTCGGTGTCGAACGGGTTGGGCAGCCGACCGTGACGGGTGAGGAAGCGGTCGGCGAACCGCTCGGCGGTCGGCGTGTCGCCGGCGAGCAGGGCCAGGCGATGCCGCAGAGATGCGGGCTGCTGGAGGGAGCGGTAATCCTCCACCAGTCGGTCGGCCGCGCGGGTGGCGGCGTCCAGGCTGCCCGCGCGGGCGTCCAGTCGGGCCAGTTCGTACCGGGCGGCGGGCGTTTCGCCGACCTTGCGGAACGACGCGGCGGCGGCTTCGGCGCGACCCATCCGCAGGTGGTTGCGGGCGATGGAGTAGTGGGCGTCGGCGGTCCGCGGGTGCCCGGCGTCGGCGGCGATCTGGTATCGCTCGATGGCCTCGTCACAGCGGCCGAGCCGTTCGAGCGCGAAGGCGTGACGGAAGACCATCTCCGGGTCGGCCCTCATTCGCACCGCCTCGCGGTAGTACGCCTCCGCCTGCGGGAAGCCGCCGTGGGCCAACTCCACTTCCGCCAGCCGGGCCATCTGTTCACGGGTCGGGCGGTCCACGCGAAGGGCCCGCAGTTCATCGGCGGAGATCGCGTCGAGGTCACAGGGGTCGGCCCGCAGGGGCGTGGGCGCCGACGGGCGGAAGAACAGCACGGCCGCCGCGACGACCACCTCGACGGCGATGACGACCAACAGCATTCGCCGGGTGCGGTTCACGGGCGATTCCCTCTGTTCAGCCACAACGTCACCCGCCCGCCGCGGTCGAACGGGTCGGTCAAATTCAGGCAGCCGGCGACCACGTCGGGCTTGCCGTCGCCGTTCACGTCGCCTGCGGCGATGGTGGCGAGCGCGATCGGGCGGTCGGCCAGCATGCGGGGGGTGAAGTGCTGTTGCCCGTCGTTTTCGAGCAGCACCAGACTCGCCGCACCGGGCGATCGCCAGTCGTTGAACATGCACGCGGCCACCATGTCGCGGTCGCCGTCGCCGTCGAAGTCGGCCACCGCCGTGGCGTACACCCCGCCCACCGCCGCGGCCTGATGCAGGTCGAACGTCCACCCGCCGCGGTTCTCGAACCAGTACACCCCGTGCCACGGCTGCGGGAAGTGGCCGTTCACCTCCAGGTTGTCGCCGGCGGACAGCACCAGTTCGGGCTTGCCGTCACCGTTCAGGTAGGCCGCGATCAGCCCGGCGCTGCCCAGGTCGAAGTTGGTGAAGGCGTGCAAGATCCGCGGGGTGAAGTGGCCCTTGCCGTCGTTCTCGAACGCCCACACCTCCTCGTGCTCCTGCGACACGAGGGCGGCGATGTCGATGTCGCCGTCGCCGTCGTAGTCGGCGAGCGGCACGTGCGACGGCCCCTGCGTGGCCAGCAGCAGGTGGTCGGCGAACGCCCCGCCGCCCTTGTTTTCCAGCCACAGCACGCTGCCGCGGTCGTACCCGTACTCGGCCACCGCGAGGTCGATGTCGCCGTCGCCGTCCAGGTCCGCCGCCTGCACGTCCGACACCCGCCGCACGTGATCCAGCAATACCCGCGTCGTGAAGTTGTCGCCCCCCTTGTTCTCCAACCATACCACCCGCCCCACGCGGGCGTCCGTCGGCCAGATGTCGCCAAGGACCGCCACCACCACGTCGAGGTCGCCGTCCTTGTCCAGATCGACGGCGGCCGTGCCGACCGGGCACGCCATCTCGTCCCCGATGGGCGTTTCCTCCCACCCCCCGTCGGGCTTGCTGTGATACCAGAAGACGCGGTTCCGCCGCCCGTCGCACACCAGGATGTCCGGTCGGCCGTCGGCGTCCAGGTCGGCGATGCGGACGTTGGTAATCAGCGGGCGGTAGCCGGGGCCGGTGCCGAGTGGCTGGGGGTCGAACAGCAGCGAAGCCGGCGGGAAGTGCGACACCGGGCTGGCGTGCAGTTCGGGCGGCTTGCCGAGCGGCGGCGGGGTGAAGGCGAACACACCGATCACACCGAGCGGGATGAGCACGGCGACGGCGACGAGTGCGGCCGTCGGCCAGGAGATTCGGCGGGGCTGCGGAATGGGACGGGGAGGTGGCATGATGTGGGAGTGTTACCGCCCACGCGCCGCATCGACCACCCAGCAGCCGCGGGCGTGCGGGGCGGGGCCGCGACAGTGGGTGAGCACGTCGGGGTGGTCGCACCCGGCTTCTTCGAGTGCGTCGGCCAGGATCGGCAGGCGGTCGAAGGCGTTGTCGAAGTGGATGCCCGTCGCCAGCGCGACCACCGTTTCACTTCGCCAAGTCGGCTCCCACGCCACCGGAGCGAACGGGTTGCCGAGGGCATCACTCAGAGCGTCGGCTTGGCGTTGTCGCCAGTGGCGGTAGGTGGGGTTGAGTGATTGATCTAAGTGTATCACTCGCATCTCATGTACTTCGGCCAACAGGACGCCAAGCAACTGCCACCATTCGAGCCTCGTACCGCTCAGGGCAAGCCGGATGCGGTCTTCGACATCGATCACTTGACTTCCCGAGTCTTCGGCCGGCTCCCACACCGGCAGTTCAATCGGCAGCGGTCGGCTACCAAGCCCGAACACCCACCGTGAGTATGCGAGGAACTGTCGCCGCAAGTCCGGACTCAGTAGAGGGGGTATCCGGCCACGCTCTGCGAAACCGGCCAGAACGACCGGAAGGCGGTCGGTGCGAATGCTGTCGTGAAGCATCGCCAGCATCCCTTCCGGGTCGGTGAATGTCGCCCATGCTTCCGCTGCGGTCATGCCCTCACCCCCGGTTCGTGTCTTCGCCGCGAGCGGCCGCGAGCGTCTCACCTCCCAGCTCGCTGTCGCTCGCGGCGAAGAATCTTACACCAGCGGCTTGTCGCCGGCTCGCGGGGGCCACGCCTTCAGGTTGCCGTCGCGCTGGCGGAACTTGGCCACCAGTTGCGTGAACGAGTTGACCGACGCCGTTAGCGCGAAGAAGCGTTCGAGCACCGACGCGAACAGCACCCCGCTGCTGCCGACGAATTTGCCCTCGTCCAGCTCGATTGTCACCTTCGTGCCCCGCACCATCCCGCCGATGTCGCCGCCCACCCACGACACCGCCCGCTCGCCTTTCACCCCCACCAGCCCGTCAATCGCCTGCCGAGCTTGCGCCGCCGCGTGCGGATCGGACGCCGGGTCGGTCCAGTCGTACAGGCCGAGCAGCCCCTTGAGCGATTCCAGCCCGCCGCCGTCGGAGGTGAACGGCAGGTGGTTCAGGTTCAGGTGACTGATCAGGTGCCAGTACCGCCCGCGAGGGGCCGGCGGGCGCAGCGACGCCGTCGGGTTCCGCACGCACTTCACCGTCGCGCCGGGGCTGGCGAACGCCGGCTCCATCTTGATCGTCTCGCCCACCCGCGGCACTCGCGTCGGCAGGTCGCGGTTCGTGCAGAGTGTTCGCACGATGACGGCCTCGTCCGTGGCCGACGAGTACGGGTTGAAGTCGGTGTCGGCGAAGTGCATGAACACGTCGGTGCCGCGGTCGTCCGGGGCGACGGCCGGGCGGCGGCTGGCGTACCAGAAGGCGGTGGCCGTGTGCCGGTCGGCCCCGTGGCGGAAGCGGAAGAACGGCTGGTACTCGCGGTCGGCGCCGTTCTTGCCGGCGGCCGTCACCCGCTGGATGCTGTACACCTCGTGGCCGAGCGTCTGGCTGACCGCCGGCACCAGCCGGTACTCGAACCGGGCGTGCGTGAGCGGGATCGGCTCGCACGTCTGCTCGAACAGGTTCACCACCGGCGTGCAGCCGAGGCGGAACAGGTCGGCCGTCATCCGCTGCTTCAACTCCTGGTGCGAGCGGTTGAGGAACACCAGCACTTCGACCGTGCGGGCCGGGGCGACGATGCGGCGGACCTCCTCCCACCCGCCCAGGTCGGCGAACAGGAACTTCGGCTGGTAGGCGAAGTACTCGGTGAGCAGGCGGTAGCCGGGGAACACGTTGTCGGCGAACGGCAGGACGGCGTCGGCCGGCTCGAACCCGACCGGGCGGAGCACCTCCGCGGCCGGGAAGCGGGCGACCGTTTGCGGGCGGTCGGGATCAACGAACGCCACCTCGATGGCGTGGTTGAACAGCAGGTCGTACAGCGGGGCGGTGAGCGATTCCGACCCGAGCAGGTGCAGCCGGAGCGTGTCCAGTTTCACCATCTTGTCGAGTGGCAGTTCGCCGGTGACGGAGAGCGTCAGGCGGAGCACGGCGTCGGCGTCGGGCGGCGGCTTCACCGGGAACGGCGGCTCGTGCAGTTGGGCGTGGGCGACGCGGATCGGCCACAGCCGCAGCGGGTAGCAGGTGCGGTACTTGCAGTACTGGTCGCCGACGCGGCCGGTGTGCAGCGGGCTGTGGGCGGGCACGGGCACGCCGTCGGGGGTGCCGCGGGAGGTGGCCAGGTCGAATTGCACCACCGCCATCGACGGGATGGGGGCGAGGGCGTGCGGGTAGATCACCCCCAGCAGGGCGTCGGTCAGTTCGGGGAACTCGTCGTCGATCTTGTGGCGGACGCGGCCGGCGAGCAGGGCGAAACTCTCGATCAGCCGCTCGACGTGCGGGTCGGCCGAGCGGTCGGCCTCCAGTTGCAGGCGGGCGGCCGCGGCCGGGTACTTGCGGCCGAACTCGGCCGCCAGCTTGCGGATGTAGTACAGCTCCGTCTCGTAGTAGCGGAACAGCGCGTCGCTCATCAGTCGGCCCGGTGGGTCCGGGGTAGGCTACGGACTGGCGGGGCACATGACGGGCATCAGACGATGGCCGTCTTGCTCACCTCGTACTTGCCGGTGCCCACGTTCAGCACCGTGTCGAACGACACCTCTGGGGCCGGGTCCACCGTCAGCCGCGCTTCCAGCCGGAACTTGATCGCCCCGCGGGTCGCGTCCGCCTCCGCTTTCAGCACCACCACCCGCACCCGCTTCAGCCGCGGCTCGAACCGCTCCACCGCCTGGCGGATGAGTGACGCCACCGCCGCCCGCTGTTCGCCGCTCAGCCCTTCGGCCGACGCCAGGTCGGGCAGGCCGTAGGTGACGACCGAGTTCTGCGTTTCCGGGTATTGCTCCGGGAACTTGTGGTGCGGGCTGACGGTGTTCAGCAGCTCTTCCAGGTCGCGGCGGACGGCCAGGGCCATCTTCTCCACCGAGTACCCGGTCATGATGGCGGTGCCGGCCGACTCCGGGTCGAGCAGGCGGTCGAGAATGGAGGGCAACATGCCGCGGGCGGGCGGCTGGGTCGGCGGGGGCATGGCAAACTCCGTAGGTGCCGCCTCCCGGGCGGCACTCGTGGGCGGCGGGCGGGCCACCCGGCAGGCGGCACCTACCCGTCGGCCCCGAACGTGAGCACCCGCACGTCGGCGAGCGAGACGAACGTGTCGCCGGCACGGAACTGCCGCCCGCCCGCCCCGCGGGGCACCTCGCCGTCGGCCCCGAGCCAGTCGGTCGCCCGGCCGAGCTTCAGCTCCTCCTCGGCACTCTCGAACGTGTTCGGGTAGAGGGCCGGCAGCAGCACGTCCCCCTCCACGCCGTTGTCGAGGATCAGGTGCGCCGGCCGCAGGAGGATGTCCCGCGGGGCGGCGGGCGGGTTCATCGTGACCGACTGAATCGACTCGAACGGCACCCAACTGTACACCCCGCCGGTGCCGAACACCTCCAACACCGGGCCGAACCTCTCGTCGGCGTCGGCCAGCGGCACGAACGGCTTGCCGTTGATGGTGCCGGCCACCGCGGGCGTGACGGCGTCGGCGGCGGCGAGGGCGGCCACCGCCGCGGCCTGATCGCCGCGGGCGAGGGCGGCCACCGCCTCCAGGCGGTGCGGGATGTGCCCGCCGGCCTGCGACAGGAACTCGGGCTGGACCTTGCCGGCGAACACCGCGCGGCGTTTGGCCTCGGCGTCGAGGGCGAAGCGGTACTGATCGACGGCCGCGAGGTACTTCGGGTCGTCGTACTTGAGCACGTCCAGTTGCTTGCGGCCGCGGTCCAGTTCGCCGGCGAACAGGAACAGTTCGAAGAGGAAGAAGCGGGCCACCTGGTCGGTCGGCTGGCTCTTCACTTTGGTCAGTTGGGCGTCGATCGCCTCGCG
>JANNDF010000949.1:0-2844 GCA_031387445.1 Planctomycetia bacterium | reverse complement strand
GTCCTGGAACCGCCGGCGTCAGCCGGCCGGGTGTCGATCGTTCCCGCACCCAGCCGGCTCACGCCGGCGGTTCCAGGAGCACACTCTCCCTCGCGGTCGCGGCTCGTGTTGGAGTGTGTCAGTTGTGCAACGTGCCCGTGTTCAGCACCGGCACGGGCGCGGTGTGCCCGCACAGCACCACCAGCAGGTTGCTCACCATCGCCGCCTTCCGCTCCGGGTCGAGGTCCACCAGCCCCTTGGCGGTCAGATCGGCCAGGGCGTGCTCCACCATGCCGACGGCGTTCTCCACGATCACCCGCCGGGCGGCCACCACGGCCGTCGCCTGCTGCCGCTGGAGCATGGCCGAAGCGATCTCCGGGGCGTAGGCCAGGTAGCTGATCTGGGCGCTCAGGATCTGAATGCCCGCCTGCGTCATCTTCGCTTGCAGTTCACCCTTAAGCCGTTCGGCCACCGTGTCGATGTGCCCGCGGAGGCTGGACTCGTCGTCGTCCCGCCCGTCGTAGCGGTACTGGCTGACCAGCGTCCGCAGGGCGGCGTCCGACTGCACGTGGATGAACTCCTGGTAGTCGTCCACGGTGAACACCGCCTCGGCCGGCGACACCACCTGGTACGTGACCACCGCCGCCACCTCGATGGGTGTGCCGTCCTTGTCGTTCACCTTGCTCGGCATCCGCCGGCTGCTCGACTGCTGGAGCACCTTGCCGGCCGAGTCCTTCACCTCCGGCGTCTTCTGCACCCCGGTCTCGAACGTCTGCACCCGCATGGAAACCGTCTTCCGCCAGTAGAACGGGTTGCCCCAGTAGAAGCCCACGTCGGTGAGCGTGCCGACGTACCGGCCGAAGAGCTGCACCACCTTCGACTGGTTCGGGTTGTTGATGACGAACCCCATCGGCAGGAACACCCACACCACCGCCGCCCCGATGCCGGCAAACAGGTACGTGCGATCCGCGGCAGTGGCCCCATACACGAACAGGGCGATCACCCCGGCGAGCAAGAGCAGGACGAGTGCCAAGATCGGCATCCCGGGCACCAACTTCAGGTCACGGTCTTTCACGGTCGAACCCTCCGAATGGACCGGCATATCGAAATGATATCACTTCGATATGCTGTAGTCTACTCGGTGTTCGCACCGAACAGGCAGAGATTTCGGGAAGTCGCCAACTGATTGGCCGAATCGCGAGCGAGGGGGGCGAACCACACTACCGCACCCCAACGCCAGGTCGCCGGGTGCGCAGACCCACCCTACACGGGGCGTTCGGCGACGGCGAGCAGGCAGTCGCTTTGGCCCATCGTGTACACCGCCCACGAAGTGAGTTTGGCGGCCGGCTTCCACAACAACACGCGGTCGAGCCAGTCGGCCAGCGGGGTGGCCGCCGCCCGCTTCGCGCTCGCCCGCAGCCAGTCCGAGTGCCGCACGCCGCGCACCTCGGTCACCCGCAACCCGGCCGTCTGAAGCATCAGGGAAAGTGTCGTCGGGGTGAAGTGTGTCAGGTGCCGCGGCACGTCCAGGCCGAACCAACTCTCGGCGTACCTGCGGAACGCCCAACTGTCGATGTTCGGGCAGCCCACCACCAGCCGCCCGCCGGGGATGAGCAGGTGGTACGCCTCGCGGAGCACGGCCAGCGGGTCGTGGACGTGTTCGAGCGAGTGCCACATGGTCACCACCTCGAACGTGCTCGGCCGCAAGTCGGGGTGCGGGAGCGAGCCGACGACGGCGTTCAGCCCCAGTTCAGTGGCGACGGTTCGCACCGCCGCGGGGGAACTGTCGAGTCCGGTCACGTCCCAGCCGAGGTCGGCCATCCGCTTCATGAAACTGCCACCGCCGCACCCGAAATCGAGCAACCGACCGACGCCCGGCCACGGCAGCGCGCCACGCCGCTCGGCCGTCGGCCGGCCGAGCAACCGCTCGAACGGGTGCGGCTTGCGGGAGTGCGCCGGCTTGCGGGGGCGGTGCGGGCGGTAGTCGGCCGGGTAGAAGCGGTGGATGTCGTCGGCGTCCGGCCGCGGGTTGGTGTACACCAGCTTGCACTGCCGACAGCGGACGACCAGGAACCGGCGGGCCGGCTCACCGGGACGCGGGGTGGCGTCGGCGGCTTCAAACAAGGGTTCGTCGTCGGAAGCGGCGCACAGCGGGCACGCGGATTCCTCCCACCGCACGCCGGAATCGGACGAGCGGACTGGCGGGTCGGCAAGGGCACGAGGGTGCATCGGGCGACCCTTCCGTAGGCCGGTGTGGATTCAGCAGTTGTGGAGAAGGTAACGGGCAACGGCGGGCCGCGTCAACGGCAAGCGCGGGTGGGGGGGGGAAGTGGTGAGACTGAGACGAATCCTGCCCGCGGTTTAGAACACCACCTTGTTGCGGCCGGCGGCTTTGGCCTGATACAGCTTGGTGTCGGCCGAACGGAGCAGCCGTTCGGGGGTGTCGGCGTCCGGGCCGTTCACCGCCACACCGATGCTGACCGTCACCGGGATGACCTTGCCGTCGTACTCGAAGCGGTGTTCGGCCACCGACTGGCGTAGCCGTTCACAGGCCCGCACCGCATTCTCACCGGAGGTCTCCGGCAACACCATGGCGAACTCCTCCCCGCCGTAGCGGGCGAGCAGTTCGTCCTTGCGGACGACCGGGCGGAGGAGCGCGGCGAGTTGGCGGAGAACGGTGTCGCCGGCCAGGTGGCCGTGACTGTCGTTGATCGCCTTGAATCCGTCGAGGTCGATCATGAGCACGGCCATGTTCTCTGCGGCGCGTTTCGAGCGGGCCAGGGCCTGCGTCAGCCGGTCCTGCAGCAAGCGCCGGTTTGGCAGCCCGGTGAGGGGATCGTGTTGCGCGAGCAACTGCGCGGCCCG
>JANNDF010000886.1:0-1270 GCA_031387445.1 Planctomycetia bacterium | reverse complement strand
ACCCCCGCCCTTGCGGGCGGGGTTCGCCGTTTTGTTACGGCTTCGCCAGGAACTTCACGCACACCGGTCCGCCGACCTTCACGCTCACGTCCGTCTCCTTCGCCAGCCCGGTTTTCTCGTCGATGGCGTACACGCCCACCTTGCCCCCGTCCTGGCTGGCGATCAGCATCCACTTGCCGTCCGGGCTGATGTTGAAGTTCCGCGGCGTCTTGATGTCGCCCTTGATGTGCCCCGCGGGGGTGAGCTTCATCTTCTCCTTGTCGTAGCTGAACGCGGCGACAGTGTTGTGCCCGCGGTTGCTCACGTACACGAACTTGCCGCTCGGGTGGATGCGGCACTCGGCGGTGCTGAACGCCGGCACCACCTTCTCCCCTTCCGGCAGCGTGCTGAGCGACTGCACCAGCTCGAACTTGTTCCCCTTCACGTCCAGCTTGATGACGTGGACGCTCATGTCGATCTCGCCGTTCACGAACGCCACCGAGTTGTCCGGGGCGATGTGGATGTGCCGCGGGCCGCTGCGGTCCGGCAGCTTCACGAACGCCGGGTCGTGCGGGGCGATCGCACCCGTCTTGCGGTCGAGCTTGTGGATCATCACCTTGTCGAGGCCCAGGTCACACACGAACGCCAGCGTGCCGGTGCCGTCGAAGAACCCGCAGTGGCCGTGCGGCCCGGCCTGCCGCTTCGGGTCGAACACCTTGCCTTCGTGCTGGATGAACCCGGTGCGGCTGTCGAGGCTACCGTCCGCCCTCAGCTTGAACGAGGTGCAACTGCCCCCGCCGTAGTTGGCCACGATGGCGAACTCGTTCTTCGGGTCGGTGCTGATGTGGCACGGGCCGGCACCCTTGCTGGTGAGCGACACCTGATCGCTCAGCTTGCCCGTCTTCGGGTCGAGCGTCCACGAGTAGACGACGCCGTCCTCGCCCTTCGCCTCGCCGACGGCGTACAGGTTCTTGCCGTCCGGGGCGATGTGCAGGAACGATGGACTGCCGACCTCGGCGGCGAGTTCGGGTTCGCTCAGCTTGCCGGTGGTGGTGTCGAACTCGGAGCGGTAGATGCCTTTGCTGTCCTTGCCGGTGTAGGTGCCGAAGTACACCCAGTACTTGTCGGCGGCGAGAGCGGGGAGGGCGAGCAGTGGGACTGCCAGTAGCGCGAGCAGACGGGGCATGGGATGCTCCGAAGGGGGAGGGACCGCTCAGGCGAGCGGGCGGGTATTGTAGGGGGGAGAGCCGATTGAACCGGGCGAGCCGAGCGGCGTGAGCCGCCGGTTGTC
>JANNDF010000873.1:0-2928 GCA_031387445.1 Planctomycetia bacterium | reverse complement strand
CAGCCTGAGGAACGTGGCCGTCTACCTGCTCCGCACGACCGACCACCCCAGTCTGCCCGCCGCCACCCGCACCATGGTCGCTCGTCCCCAACTCGCCATCGATCTGCTCAAGGCCCTACCTTCAACCTCTGAGTAGCCCTGGCTATCGTCCCATTCATGAAGCAGTAGCCGCGCCCGGCCGATCCTGCTGAACCGGCCGACCCCGTGCCGCTGGCGGTCCGACGGTCGGCCCCACCGACCCCGTCTGATGGGCGGCGTCAAACCCGAACCGGGAGGCGTCCGTCTCCCTCACCGTGAAGTCTCCCCGTGTTCCAATCCGTCCAATCATCCCCGCCGTTCACCGCGAACGACCTGCTCCGGGGGGCCGAGCACCTGCTCGGCCTCCCGGCCGGGGAACTCGACACCCGGATTGTCTGCTTCCGCCTCACACTCCCGCCGGCCACCCACGTCGGTCACGGGTGGGCGGAACTGGTGGCCACCTGGAACGGCTACCTGCCGTCCGCGGCCGAGATCACGGCCATCGGCCGGGCGCTGTACGAGCGGTCGCCCGACTGCCGGGCGGTCTACGGACAAGCCGACGCCGGCGTCATCTGCCACCAGGTCGGGGCCCAGTTCATGTTTGCCCGCGACACCCTTGCGGAACTGCCCATCTGTCGCCCGCCCGATGAACCGGCCGAGACCTGGGGAGATCCCCCACCCGGACCCCGGCCGGCGTAAACGAGGTGTGTCTTCGGGGCAGCTGTTCCCCGTCACAGCGACACGTCCGGTACCGCACGTCGGACGGCTCGTGGGGTTGATTCTTGTGCTCCTGCGGCGGTGCGGGCTACGGTGTCTCCTTTGCCCCCGACTTGGCCCAGGGTCTTCCGCCTTCCGTCCCTTCGGCCTCGGGGTGGCCCGTACCACCCCCCCGGCTTCGACCGTGAACTCGGCCGTCGCGTTTACCTCAGATAGATTGATAGATGCGCTAACGTCTGGAGGCATCACCGCGGGCCGGGGGGCAGATGATCGAGCAGGTAACGCGTCATGAGCATGCGGAGGTGGACGGCAGTCCCCTTCCCCTCCCGCAAGCCGTGGTCGCGGTTCGGGTAGGCCATGTAGTCGAACTTCTTACCCAGTTCGATCAGCCGATCCACAAGGCTTTCCGTGATCTGCAGGTGAGTGTTCGTCTCGCCGGTGCCGTGGACGATCAGCAGATCGCCTTTCAACCCCTCCGCGTAATTGATCGCCGCGGCTTTGCGGTAGCCCTCCGGGTTCACGTCGGGCGTCCGCATGAAGATCTCCTGGAACCACGCGTTGTACAACTCCGGGCGTGGCTTGGGGGCCACCGCGATGCCGACGTGATACACCTCCGGCTTGCGGAACATCGCGTTCAGGGTGTTCGACCCGCCGCCGCTCCACCCCCAGATGCCGACCCGCGACGTGTCCACGTACGACCGCATACGGCCCAACTCTTTCACCCCCGCCGCCTGTTCGTCGGTCGAGAGCGGCCCGAGGCTTCCGTAGACGGCGCGACGCCAGGCGGCACCCTTCGGTGCCGGCGTCCCACGCCCGTCGATCGACACGACGAGGTATCCGAGGTCCGCGATCATGCGGTGGAACATCGTGTGGTTCTGCCCGCCGGCCCAGTCGTCCAGGACTGTCTGCCCGTGTGGTTCGCCGTAAACGAAGACGAAGAGTGGGTACTTCTTTTTCTCGTCGAAGTCTTTCGGCTTGATCATCCAGGCGTCCATCACCACACCGCCGCCGATGTCGATCGTCAAGAACTCGGTCGGTTTCGGGATGAACGGGGCGGCCCGCTTGCGCACCTCTTCATTCGCCTCCAAGACACGCATCGTGCGGTGATCCGACAACCGCACCAGGTCCACGACCGGCGGCTTGTCGAACGTGGAGTGCGTGTGGAACGCCCACTTCCGGTCCGGCGAGAACTCGTAACTGTGTGTTCCGGGCTGATCCTCAGGCGTCACCCGTTCCGGCTGGCCCTTGCCGTCCAGCTTGATGCGGTACAGGTACCGCTGGGTGGCGTTCTTCGGGGAGGCGGTGTAGTAGAACCAGCCGCCCGGTTCGTCGACCGGCCCGCGGGCGATGACGTCGGACTTGTCTTTCGTCAGGAGCGTCCGCTGCTTGCCGTCGCGGGAGATCAGGTACGCCTGCCGCCACCCGTCGCGCTCGCTGAGCAGCACGAACTCCTTGCCGGTGCGGATCCACTCCAACCCGGCGTTGGCGGCGTAACTGGCATCAACCCAGGCCGGGTCGGTCTCCTCGTAGGCGGTGGCGACCTCTCCGGAGTCGACGTTGGCGAGGAGGAACTTGCGGTGGTCGCGCGAGCGGCTCTGCATCTCGATCAACAGTTCCGTCGAGTTCCCGGCCCAACTGACGTCCTGAATGTAAAAGGTGCCCGGATCGGCGGGCAGCTTCACCCATTTCGTCGCTCCGCCCGTGGTGTCGACGACGCCGACGTGAAGTGTCGGGATCGGGGTGCCGACGCGGGCGAACCGATCGTACCTCACTTCGGGGTACGACGGATCCGTCGGTTGGATCACCGCCCGGCGGCGGACCTTCGAGGAGTCCGATTGGATGAACGCGATCCGGCGGCCGTCGGGGCTCCAATTCGCGTCGTAGTGATCCAACTCGCTTCGGTCGTCGTCGTTCGTCAACGGCGTGACACGCCCGGTCCCCACATCGACCACCGAGAGGTTCCGCCCGCGACGAAACACGATGTGATCGGCTTGGGGAGAGAACGAGTCCGCGGAGGCGGGTTGGGGTGCCTCTTTGGGGAGCTTCTGGAGGTCACCCGATTTCGAGTCGAAGAGCCACTGACCGGTCTTGGTGTCGAGACAGAACTTGTGCTCGACGGGCGTCTGGATGACCCGCTGCACGAACAGTCGGGCCTTTTTGCCCGGCTCCATGAGCTTGTCTGCACCGATGAAG
>JANNDF010000865.1:0-4688 GCA_031387445.1 Planctomycetia bacterium | reverse complement strand
ACCCGGCGGCTCACGCCGCTCGGCTCGCCCGACACTCTCCCATGCTCGACCTGGCCCGCATCCGACACGCCGTCCGCCTGGGCATCAAAGGCCTCACCGCCAACGCCCTGCGGTCGTCGCTCACCGCGCTGGGCATCGTGTTCGGGGTGGCGGCGGTGGTGGTCATGCTCGCCATCGGCGAGGCCGCCCGTTTTCAGGCGCTCAAGCAGCTTCAAGACCTCGGCGCCGACACCATCGTACTGAAGAGCCAGAAGCCGACGGAGGAGTCGGCCGGCAACAGCGCCAGCGAGATGGCCGCCTACGGCCTCACCTACGCCGACCTGGACCGCCTCCACACCACCATCCCCACGGTCAAGTCGGCCACGCCCATGCGGGAGTTCCGCAAGACGGTGTGGCGGGACGGGCGGAAGCTGGACTGCCGCATCGTCACCGTCACCCCGGACTTCATCCCGCAGAACAACATCCTCCTCCTCCGCGGGCGGGGCATCGAGCCGCGGGACGAGGCCGACTTCGCCAACGTGGCCGTCATCGGGGCGGAGGTGGCCGAGCAGTTGTTCCCGGCGCAAGACCCGGTCGGCAAGACGGTGATGATTCAGGGGTTCGCCACGAACTACACGATGACCGTGGTGGGGGTGACGGAGTCGAAGACGCTGGCCGCCGGGGGCGAGAGCGGGGGCGAGTTCACGAAGGTGGTTTTCATCCCGTTCGAGACCGACCGCGTGCGGATCGGCAAAGAGCTGATCACCGTCAAGGAGGGGAACGTGAGCATGGAGAAGATCGAGGTCAGCCAGATCACCATCAGCGTGTCGGACATGAGCGAGGTGACCCGCACGGCCGCCGCCGTGCGGAGCGTGATCGAGCAGTACCACCCGACGAAAGACGTGGCGGTGATCGTGCCGCTGGACCTGCTGAGAAAGACGGAAGAAACCCAGCGGGCGTACACCATCATCCTGGGAGCCATCGCCGGCGTGTCGCTCGTCGTCGGCGGCATCGGCATCATGAACATCATGCTGGCGAGCGTGACCGAGCGGACCCGCGAGATCGGCATCCGGCGGGCGCTCGGGGCGAAGCGGCGGGATATCGCCCTGCAATTCCTGGTGGAAACCGTGGTGCTGAGTTGCGGCGGCGGGCTGCTCGGGCTGGTGCTGGGGGTGGTGACGGCGTTCCTACTCAAGAAGGTGGCGGGCATCGAAACGCAAGTGAGCGTGGCATCGATGGTGGTGGCGTTCGTGGTGTCGGTGGCGGTGGGATTGGTGAGCGGCCTGTACCCGGCCCGCCGGGCCGCCCGCCTCGACCCGATCGAGGCACTGCGACACACCTGACACGTCCGTATCATGTCGGCATGTCGCTCGCCATCCGCGTGTCCAACCTGACCAAGACGTACCCCGCCAACCCGCCTGTGGAGGCCGTCCGCGGTGTGGACCTGGACGTCAAGGTGGGGGAGTGCTTCGGCCTGCTCGGGCCGAACGGGGCCGGAAAGACCACCACCCTCGAAATCCTCGAAGGGCTGCTCGAGCCGACTGGCGGCGAGGTGGAAATCCTCGGCGGGACGTGGGAGAAGAACGAGCGAGCCCTGCGGGAGCGGATCGGCATCTCGCTGCAAGAGACCCGGCTTTCCGACAAGCTGAACGTCCGCGAGACGGTCGCCCTGTTCCGCAGCTTCTACAAGCAGGGCATCCCGGCCGACGAGGCCATCGCCCGCGTATCGCTGCAAGAGAAAGCGAAGGCGTTCGTGGACAAGCTGAGCGGCGGGCAGAAGCAGCGGTTGGCCATCGCGTGCGCGCTGGTAGCCGACCCGGAACTGCTGTTCCTGGACGAGCCGACGACCGGCCTCGACCCGCAGAGCCGGCGCCAGTTGTGGGACGTGATCCGCGAGTTCAAGGCCCGCGGGCGAACGGTCATGCTCACAACGCACTACATGGATGAAGCCGAGAAGTTGTGCGACCGGGTGGCGATTATCGACCACGGCAAGGTGATCGCGCTCGGCACGCCGAACGAACTGATCCTGCAACTGGGCGGCGAACACGTCATCGACTTCACCCTGGACGGGCCGACGCCCGACATCACCCCCGAAGTGCTGCAAGGGGTGAAGAGCGTGACGGTGGCACGGGCGACGCCCGACGGCGGGTTCACGCTGACGGTGAGCGACCCGCCCGCGGCCCTGCCGGCACTGCTTGAGATGCTTCAAGCGAAGGGGGCGAAGCTGGCCGGCCTGACCACCCGCCACGCCACCCTGGAAGACGTGTTCGTGACGTTGACCGGCCGTCAGTTACGGGACACCGAATAATTCCCACCCGTGGCCCTCGCGGGCCGGGTTCGCCGGAACCGCACATGAACACCCCCCTCGTACAACTCATTATCGCCCGCCTCCGCGAGTTCCTCCGCGAACCGGCCGCCATCTTCTGGGTGTACGGCTTCCCGCTCGTCCTCGCCCTCATCCTCGGCACCGCCTTCCGCAACCGTCCGGTCGAGTCGATCAAGGTGGACGTGGTGACCACCGACGCCACCCGCGACGACGTGGAGAAGATGATCGAGCGGTGGCAGGCCATCGACCCACGACTGAAAATCGAGACGCACACCGAGGCCGAAGCGCTCGACCGCCTGCGGACGGCCAAGACCGCCATCGTCATCACACCCGACCCGACCGCCCCGGCCAAGTACCGCACGACGGTGGACAACAACCAGCCGGGCAGCGTGCTGGCGAAGGCCGCCGTGGACACGCTGATTCTCCGGGAAGCCAACCCGAACGCCGCCGTGCCCGAAGCCACGCAAATGGTGGACGAGTCCGGCGGACGGTACATCGACTTCCTGATTCCGGGGCTGATCGGCACCAACCTGATGGGCGGCGGGCTGTTCGGCGTCGGATTTCTGATCGTGGACATGCGGGTGCGGAAGCTGCTGAAGCGCTACCTCGCCACGCCGATGCTGAAGACCGACTTCATGCTCAGCATCATGATCAGCCGGTTGCTGTTCACGGTGAGCGAGATCGGCATCCTGCTGGCCGCCGCCCACATCCCGTACTTCGGCCTGACCGTTCACGGCAACTGGATCGTGCTGATCATCCTGATCCTGCTCGGCGGGGCGTGCTTCTCCGGCATCGGCTTGCTCATCGCCAGCCGCGTGCGGACGCTGGAAACCGCCTCCGGACTGATGAACGCCTTCATGCTCCCGCAGTGGCTGGTGAGCGGGGTGTTCTTCTCGTCCGACACCTTCCCGGCGTTCCTGCAACCGTTCATCAATCTGCTGCCGCTGACGGCGCTGAACCGAGCGCTCCGGGCGGTCATCAACGACGGGGCCGGGTTCGACTCGCTCATCCTGCCGCCCGGCGGCCAGTGGTACGACGTGTTCTACTCCCCGCTGGTGGTGCTCGGCGTGTGGGGCGGGGTCGGCTTCTTCGGCGCGGTCAAGCTGTTCAAGTGGCGGTGAGGTAGGTGCCGCCAGCCGGGCGGCACACGCCCGGAGAAAGCCCCGAGGGATACCGATGGAGAGCCTTTGGTTCACCCTGCCCTCGGGTGATCGGGTTCCGAATCCGACAGTCGAGGTTGTGCTCAAGTACCTCAGCGAAGAAACCGGTGAGTCATTTTCCCCCGTCGCGGTGCTGTGCTGGCACGACCACCCCAAGGTGAAAGTCCTCCCCAAAATGGGATTCGGGTCCGTGACAATGCGAGAACAACTTCTCTTCGTCCGGCACCCGAAGCGGGGTTGGTACTTCGAGTACAGCACCAGCAACATGCCCGTGAAAAGGTGGCTCGTCCCCTTCGACACGTCGGCCGACCCCGACAGCTTCGTGACGGGTTGGGCTTACGGCGAACAGTTGCACTTCTTGCGCGGGTGCTTCGTTCAACAGGCGATTGCCGAAGTGGTGGTGTCACACTTTGTGAGTTCACGCAAACCATCGCGGGTGGTTCGGTGGGTTCCATACAACCGTGTTCGGCCCCGTCTCGACTCGGATCAGTATCGCGAGCGGAGACGAGAGGCGCGGGCCAAATCGGAACCCAAGACCAAGAAGCCGAAACGCACCGGATGAATTGACCTCAGAACGGCCCCGCTTCCCACGGGCCGGTGATGGCGACGGTGATGCCGGGCGTTTGCAGGTTGGCGAACAGCCACTTCCCGTCCGGGCTGAAGCAAACGCCGCTCCACTCGGTGCTGCGGAAGTCGCCGCGGAAGCCGTTCTTCTCCCCCCGCAGGCGGGTGATGTTCTCGGCGAACGCGAAGAGCTGTCCGTCCGGGGTGAGCGCCTGCAACCGCTGCCCCGGTCGCCCGCCGTCCTCGCACATCACCAGGCACCCCTTCGGGCTGGCACACAGGTTGTCCGGCATGTTCAGCACGTCGCGGCCGGGCGACTCGAACAGGATGCGGAGCGTTTCCGTCGTCGGCGTGTACTCCCACACCTGCCCCTGATCGGCATTCCCGCCGGTGGTGCTCGTGATGAACAGTTTGCCACCGGCATGGAACACCCCTTCCAGACGGGCGAACGTGGTGCCGCCGAGCTTCTGCCCCTGCCTGTACACGCCCTTGCTGTCGGTACTGTTCGGCGAGTGCGCCATGTGCGGGTCGGCAATGGGCACCCATTTCACGGCGAACGACGAGCCGGGGGCGACCTTCTTCCGCACGTCCGGCCGGCCGACGGCGACGAGCATGTCCAGTTTCCCGCCGTCGGCCAGCTTGCCCGGCGTCTTGGGGGT
>JANNDF010000841.1:0-4320 GCA_031387445.1 Planctomycetia bacterium | reverse complement strand
TGACGCCGGCGGTTCCAGGAATTAATTTCGTGTCAGCGCTTCGTCCAGGTTCAGCAGCATCGACGCCACCAGCGTCCACGCGGCCACTTCGTCGGCCTTCAACTTCGGGTTCGCCTTGCGGTCGCCTACCGCCAGCAGCTTGGCCGCGTCGTCCGGCTTCTTGGTGTACCGCTCCAGGTGCTTCGTCAACTCGCCCGTGACGATGGCCAATTCCTTGTCCGACGGGGCACGCGCCAGCAGCACCTTGTAGCTGAACCGCACGCGATCGGCGGGCGTCGCCCCGCCCTCGGACACGATCCGTTCGGCCAGGATGCGGGCCGCCTCGACGTGCTGCGTGTCGTTCAACAACTGGAGCGCCTGCAACGGCGTGTTGCTGCGGTCGCGGCAGGCGCACGGCTGCTCGCGGTTGGGCGAATCCAGGTTCACCATGTACGGGGCGGGTGCCGTCCGCTTGTAGAAGGTGTACATGGTGCGGCGGTACAGCGCGGTGCCGCTGTCCCGCCGGTAATTCTGCGTGTTCGACCCGGTGAACCCCACCGGCTCCCAGATGTTGTCCGGCTGGTACGGCTTCACCCCCTTGCCGCCGACGGTCGGGTCGAGCAGCCCGCTCACTGACAGTGCGTTGTCACGAATCTGCTCGGCGTCCAGGCGGAACCGCGGGCCGCGGGCGAGCAGGCGGTTGTCCGGGTCGGCGTTCAGCAGCGAGGGGTTCGCTTTCGACGACCGGCGGAAGGCGTCCGACAGGATCATCCGGCGGAAGGCGGCCCGCACGTCCCAGGTGGTGCGGAAGTCGGCCGCCAGCCAGTCGAGCAGTTCGGGGTTCACCGGCGGCGTGCCCTGCACCCCGAAGTCGCTGCTCGTCTTCGCCAGCCCGACGCCGAACGCCTGCTGCCACAGGCGGTTCACATACACGCGGGCGGTGAGCGGGTGGTCCGCCCGCACCAGCCAGCGGGCGAAGTCCAGTCGCGTGGCCCGTCCCTTCGCGTCCAGCTTGGGGAACACGGCGGGCGTGTTCGGCTCCACCTTCTCGCCCGGCTTGGTGTAGTCCCCGCGGGCCATCACATGCGCCTGCCGCACCGCCCCGTCGCGGAAGATCATGCTCGCCGGAACCGACTGATCCAGTTTCTTCTGCTCGGCGGCGACCACGTCCTTCTGCGTCAGCAGCGGGCCGAGCACGTCGCGGGTGGTCAGGCAGACCGCCCGCAGGTAGTGGTCGCGGAGTTGCTTCGCCTGGTTCGCGTCGGGCTTCTTGTCCTTGCCCAGTGCCTTGAAGGTGTCGGCGACCGGCTTGGGCAGCGTGGCCGCGTCCGGCCCGCCGCGGGCCGCCACCCACGCCTCGAATGACAACCCGATGTCAGTGGCGTCGGGGTGCGGGCCGCCGCCCGTCAGCGCCGGCAGCACGCCGGGGTCGGTGTACTTCACCTTCGCCAGCACCGCGTCCACCGCCTTCAGCCGGCGGTCGTAGTCGGCCAGTTGCTTCTCCTGCACGGGGGTCGCCAGTTTCACGCTCGGCTCGTGGTACAGGGCGTTGCCGTCGAGCGGTGAGCCGGCGGCCGAGTAGAAGAAGGCGTACAGCGAGTAGAACTCCTTCTGCGAGATCGGGTCGAACTTGTGGTCGTGGCAGGTGGCGCACCCGGCGGTCAGGCCGAGCCACGTCTCGGACGCCACCGCCGCCCGGTCGAGGGCGTTGCGGAAATACCACTCGCCTTCAATGCTCCCGCCCTCGCCCGTCGAGACGTTACAGCGGTTGAACCCGGTGGCCACCAGTTGGTCTTTCGTCGCGTTCGGCAGCAGGTCGCCGGCCAGTTGTTCCACCGTGAACTGGTCGAACTTCATGTTCGTGTTGAACGCCCGCACCACCCAGTCGCGGTACGGCCACAGGCCGCGCTCGTTGTCCAGGTGCAGGCCGTGCGTGTCGGCGTAGCGGGCGATGTCCAGCCAGTGCTTGGCCATCTCCTCGCCGTGGTGCGTGCTGGCGAAGTAGCGGTCCACCATCCGCTCGTAGGCACCCGGGTTGGTGTCGGCGACGAACTCGTCCACCTCCTTCGGTGTGGGCGGCAGGCCGGTCAGGGTGAACGCCACCCGGCGGATGAGCGTCGGCTTGTCGGCTTCGGGGTTGGGCGTCAGCCCCCTCTTGGCGAGGGCGTCGTTGACGAACGCATCGATCGGATTCGCAGCCCCCTTCGGAATCGGCGGTGAGACCAGCGGCACGAACGACCAGTGCCCCTCGTACACCGCCCCTTCTTCGACCCAGCGTTTCAGAATCGCTTTCTGCGCGTCGGTCAACTTCTTGTGGCTGTCCGCCGGGGGCATCACCTCTTTGGTGTCAGTCGTGAAGATGCGCTTGATGGCCTCGCTCTCGGCCGGCTTCTTCGGCACGATGGCGGCCAGGTCGCTCTTCTTGTTCTTGGCGAATGCGGCCTCGGGTGTGTCCAGCCGCAGCCCGCCCTTCTGCTTGCCCGCCCCGTGGCAGCCGAAGCAGTTCTCGGCCAGGATCGGCTTCACGTCGCGGTTGTATTTGACCGGCTCGGCGGACAATAACGGCACGGCCAACAGCAACACACCGAGGGAGGCGGACACGCGCATGGGACACCGATACGGGAGAGCGGACGGCCAACATGACACACCGGCAGGAAGTGTAGCGTAGCCGAATGTGGGGGAAGAGTCACGCCGAAAGGGGGCCGACGCCTTGCGGGTTCACGGCTTGGGTAAATCCAATTCCACCGCCGGCAGTTCGGTGTCGCCACGCAGGTCCGTTGCGAAGCCGAGCGCGCCGGCCTTGCCCTGATGGAAGCCGAGTTCGTGCCAGTAGACCACTCGACACTTGCCCGCCGGGGCCAGCTTCACCTCGAACCGGCCGTCGGCGTCGGTCACCGCGAAGTACGGGTGGTGGAACACCCGCAAATGAGCCTGCATCCACGGGTGAATGGTGCAGCGGATGAGCGCCGGGATGGTGTCGGCCGACAGCGGGTCGGTCTCGATCACCTCGCTCGCCGACAGGGTGCGGCTGATGTCCACCGCCCAGCGGTCGGTGAACGTGACGTTGTGCTTGATGGTCGACGAGTTCTTCACCAGCAGCGAATCCCCGTCGCGGGCGGCGATGATCCGCGGCTCGAACTGGCACTCCGGCTGGTCGAGCAGGTGCTGCCGCGGCACCGGGTTCCGCAGGGTCGGGTACACCTTCGACTCGGGCCAGGCGACGGCGCGGTCGTCGCTGTCCGGCCGCAGCCAGACCACCACGTTCCGCACCCCGCGGGTCTTCGGGTCGATGAGCAACTGGTTCGATGTCAACGGGCCGTTCGCACAACAGGCCGGCTTGTCCGCCCCGGTCACGTTCAACACGTCCGGCTTGGGGATGTCGCCCTTCCACACCACTCGCCCGCGAACGGTGACCCAGTCTGGTGGCGTTGGTGCGATGGGCGACGTGGCCGGCGTTGAAGCGGGGGTGGTGTGTGAACTGCTGTTCGACGCGGTCGTCGTTGACGAACTCGGCCAACAGAAGCCCGCGAACACGCCGACGACGCACGCCGCCAGCGCTGCACCCGCGGTTACGAACACGGGTAGCGCGGAGACGTTGACGAGTGAGGCGACCGATGCCGGCAGAGTCGGTGCAGTGGCGGTGGCGAGGGTGCGGGCGGGCAAGTCGGCGGGTGGTGTCGCGGCGAAGCCGGTGTCGGCGAACACGGCCCCGGCGAACAATGCGACGGAGAACACCGCCCCGCGGCGGGTGAGGCGTTCGCGGAGGAGGTCGCGGGCGGCCGCCAGCCGGCGGCGGAGGGTGAACACGGTCCAGCCGAGTTCGGCGGCGGCTTCGTCCTGCGTTTTGCCTTGCAGGTAGCAGGCGACGAGCGGCCCGCGGTACTTCTCGGACAGCTTCGCCAGCTCCTCGTCGAGCACACGCAGGGTGTCGGCCCACTCGGGGCCGGCACGGTCGGCTTCGGGGGCGGCGTTGTCGTCCGGTCGGCGGGCGACGGTGCGCTCGCGGAGCTTGCGGCGGTACTCGCGCTGGGCGGCCCGGTTCGCCACCTTGCACGCCACACCGAACAGCCAGTTGGCCAGCGACGTGCGAAGGTGCAACCCCTTCGCCCGTCGTGCGAGCACAACGAACACGGCTTGAAAGGCGTCCTCGGCGAGCGGTTCGCTACTGGTGGCACGCCGGCACACGCCCCACACGAGCGGTCCGTGGCGCTTGACAATCGCTGCGAACGCGGACTGATCCCCGCGGGCGAAGTTGGCGAGCAGTTGGCGGTCGTCAGGCGGCATGAACGTGAAGTGCCCGCTGTGAAAGTGGAGTGAGCGCGAAAATTGCGGAATGCGGAG
>JANNDF010000837.1:0-5687 GCA_031387445.1 Planctomycetia bacterium | reverse complement strand
TGAGCGCGTACATGAACCCGGCGCACGCCGCCTCGATTGAAATGGCCGGGCCGACGATGCCCAGGCGGTCTTGCACCAGGCAGGCGGTGGACGGGAACGACATGTCCGGGGTGAACGTGGCCAGCACCAGCAGGTCGATGTCTTTTCCGGTGTACCCGGTCTTGGCGAAGCAGTCGTTCGCCGCTTCGACGCACAAATCGGACGTGGCCTGATGGCCCTGTGCGTGCCGCCGCTCCTGGATGCCCGTTCGCTTCACGATCCAGTCCGGCTCGAACCCCAGCCGGGCGTGCAGGTGTTCGTTCGACACCACCGAATCGGGCAGGTATTTGCCGGTGCCCACGATCCGGAACCCGGTCAGGGGCCGGCACTTCGGCCGTGGTGATGAGCGGTCGTTGGTCATTCCACCAGTATCCGGGTGCCGACCGTGGCGAAATAAGCAACAACGGCCATGTAGGCGGCGGCCGTGTGCCGGGACGGGTAGTATAGGGAGTCGGCGGAACGACGGGCGACTCTGCACGCCGATTGTGCCAAGGGTGAGGATTCTGACGTCCTCGCGGTCGTGCAGATCGCCCACCTTCACTTGGCGAACCCGCCCCGAAAGGCTCGGGGGTCAACCGCATCGGCTCGCACCCACCGACCTTGCGGTCGGGGTTCGCCGGAAATCACTCCCCCTTCTCGCCTCCGCATTCCAAATACCGCAACTGGCAATTCAGCAACCCCGCCGTGTGTTCGCACCGGATCATGCCGTCGGTCGGCGACCCGTGCGCCCCGCCGTCCAGGTACTTCGCGCGGAACTCCGGGGTGAAGTGGGCACCCGTCGCCGGTCCGAACTGCAACGACCGCGCGAACGCCATGCCGTCGCGGGCCGCCTTGCGGTACCGCGTGTACCGCGTGCCGTCGGGCACCTGGGTGGTGAGCGTGACGGCCGCACACAGCCCTTCCACGCCACAGCACATGCGGGCGGTCGGCTCGTCGCCGGCGGTCGGTTTGAACGCCCCCACCCACCGCAGGTTGCGGGCGTCGGACGCGGTGTACTGGCGGTCGCACAGCCAGTCGGTCATCTCGAAGGCGAATGCGGCGGCGTCCTTGGCGTCCTTCACCCGCAGGGCGTAGTCGCACACCGCCGGCAGCAGAGTGCCACACAACTCCGACGTGGGCGAAGCCTTAAACACGTCACGGTAGAACTTCACCCCGCGGGCGAGGGCGTCCCGCTTCCACGCTTCCGTGCTCACGCGGTCGCTCGCCATCACCGCTTGCAGGCACAGGCCGGGGTAGGTGTTCACGCCGTCCGGGTCAGTCTTCGTCGGGCTGCCCTCGCCCTCGGTGTAATGCACTGAACCGTCGCTCCGCAGGCGGGTGTACAGGAACTTGCACAGCTTGTCGGCCTCGGCGACCAGCTTCGCGTCGGGGGCGGGCAGGTCGTAAATGGCCGTCGCCAGCACCGCCGCGAACCCGACCTTGTTCCCGCGGTCGGCGGCGATGGTCGGCACCCGCATCGTCGGGTCGGTGGTGTCGGCTTTGGTGAGCGTGAGCAGCGACAGGCACGCCTGGCTGGCGGCGGCGGTCGCCTTCTCGTCGCCGGTGAAGCGGGCGGCCCGCGCCAGCGCGAGGGCCGCACACGCCTGGGCGAAGTCGTTCCCTTGCAGTTCCCGCCCGAGCGCCGGATCGACACCGGCCATGAACCGCCCGTCCGACTTGCTCATGCGGGTACACCAGTCGGCCGCATCGCGGCACGACTGCACGGCGGCCATCGTCTCGACCGGGTAGCCGGGCGTCTTGAACCGATCCGCCGGGGCCACCTTCGGGGTGACGGCGGCGACGGGCGTGACCGGGTCGTGCGGCCTGCCCGTGACCGACGGCGGGAGCAAGCCGGGTGGTTTCGGTGCCGGAACGGTGGGGGGCGTCTGGGCGAGGGCGAACCCGGTCACCACGAGACCGCAACCGGTGAAGATGCGACGGCGCACGCCTCGGCCTCCTTGCCACGGGGAACGGTGTGAGGGCAGTTGAGCGGATTCGGGCGAATCGTGCAAGCCGAAGTGGGGCGTGTGGGCATGATCTCACGCAGAGCCGCAGAGAAAACATGAGCAGAACCAAAGACTGTGCTCCGATCAATTCTTCTGTTCTCTCTGCGTCTCTGCGTGAGACGTGGCTTCCTCTCACTCGAACAGTGACCGCACCGGCACGCGGAAGTCGGGGAACAACTCCGGCAGCACCAAATCTTCGCCAACGCCGAACGAGCGGTTGAAGAACTCCTCGCTGTACGCCATGATTGTCGTCTGCTCCGGCCACGCCACCAGCACCACCCGCACCCCGGCCGCGAGATACTCGCTCACTTTCGCCATGACGACCGAGGTGCGGTCCGACGGCGACCGAACTTCCACCACCAGTTCCGGGGTCGGCCAGTAACCTTCGGGAAGCGGCCCGCGGGGCACTCGGTCGTAACTGTAGTAGGCCACGTCCTGCCCGCGGGTGGTGTCCGGGCCGCGTTCGGTGACGACGCCGGAGTCGTTCGACACCACCCGTCCAAGGTCATGCCGTCGAACGTACTCGCGGAAAGTGCTGCCGAAATTCAGGCAGACATAGCCGTGCGCAGAGCTGGGGCCAGGCATCTCAACGATCACTCCTTTGACGAGTTCGGTGATCCGCCCGTCGTCGGGGAGGGCGGCGTACTCCTCGGCAGTGAGCAACTTCGGCGGCGGGCTGGTAACGGCGGACATGCGAGCACTCCTGCGGTGAACCCCGGCGAGTGTACCGGGGCATGCGGTTCGGGTGAACCCCAGCAACCCCGGCGGATGTGTCTCTACTGAAATGCCCCGTGTTGCCTTCGCCGATCCGCCGTGTACTCCTCGGCCGTGCCGCGGGCGATGATCTCGTACAGCGTCGCCTGCTTGTCGCCGTACTTCCGCAGGATCCGCCCGAGCCGCTGCACGTTCTCCTTCACGCTGCCGCTGCCGCTCAGCACCACGCCCACGCTCGCCGCCGGCACGTCCACGCCCTCGTTGAGCACCTGGCACGCCACGATCACCGAGTATTCGCCACTGTGGTACTTCTCCAGGATGTGCTTCCGCTCCTTCGCCTTCGTCTGGTTGGTGATGGCCGGCACGAGGTACTGCCGGGCGATCTGGTACACGGTGGCGTTGTCGGCGGTGAAGATGATGCTCCGCTCGCCGGCGTGCCGTTTCAGGATGTCGTCGAGCGCCCGGAACTTGCCGCTCGCCTGCCGCTCGATCCGCTTCTGCTCGCGGTGCGCGCGGAGGGCGTCCCACCCGTCGGGCGTCTTACTCGCCTCGAAGATGAATTTCTGCCAGCCGTTCGGCCCGCTGATGCTGATGCCGTGGTCGGCGATCCACTTGCGGTAGTGTTCGCGGTTGCGGCGGTAGGACTCTTCTTCGTCCGGCGTGAGATCGACGTACACCATTTTGGCGGTGTAATCGGCGAGGTACTCGCCGGACAGCTCCTGAATCTCGCGGCGGTAAACGATCGGCCCGATCAACTCCGGCAGCAGTGCCTCGGCCCCGTCAGCGCGGTCCGGGGTCGCGGTCAGGCCAAGCCGATACGGGGCGAGGCTGCCGATGGCCGACTCTTGAAACGTGCTGCCGGGCAGGTGGTGCGCCTCGTCGAACACCATCATGCCGAACTTGTGGGCGTACCGCTCCAGGTGGATGAACGCCGAGTTGTAGGTGGTGACGGTGATCGGCTTGAAGTCGTAATCCCCGCCGCCGACCTGCCCCACGTCCACGCCGAACATCTTCTCCAGGTCGAGGCACCACTGCGTCATGAGCACGATGGTGGGCACGACGATGAGCGTCGGGCGGCTGGCCTTCTCGATGGCCAGGGCCGCCGCGAAGCTCTTGCCGGTGCCGGTAGGCAGCACCACCACCCCGCGTGCCCCGCCCTTCCACCACGCGGCCACCGCCTCCGACTGGTGCGGGAACGGCACGCGGTCGGTGGTGATCTTCCACCCGGTCGGCTTGTTGTCCCACCCGCGGGCGGTGTCGGTGTACGCGATCTTGTTTCGCACGAGGTGTTCGACCAACCCGCGGTAGTGCCGGCCCTGGGCGCGATGGGTGAGGGTGCGGGGGTCGTACCGCACGCCGGGCAGGGTGGCGTGGTCGAACCCCGGCGGCCCGCCGGCCACCAGCACCGTGCCGCGGTCGTAGCTCAACTCGAAGGGGGTGACGTCGTCGCTCATGGGGGGATTATGACGGTGACGGGGGCGGTGGGATAGTGCGGTGTGCGAAGCGAAACAGTACCCCCCACCCGGACCAGTCGCGTTGCTCCTGGTCCGACCTCCCCCGCAAGGGGGGAGGTGAGGGTGGCCGGTGCTCTCGTATCGTTTCGTGATGCGAAGAGGCCAACAACCCCACCTCCCCCCTTGCGGGGGAGGTCGCCGAGGTGAGAGAAGCGAACCCGGCGGGTGGGGGGCTGATTACTTGCCAAGCACCAACTCAACCACCCAGCAGCCACGGTGTTCGCCTGGTTGACGGCAGTGGAACATGAGCTCGGCATCATCGCACCCGGCTTCTTCCAGCGCGTCGGCGAGCACAGGCACGGCCGTGAAGTTGGACGTGATTCGCATCTGTTCTGCGATCGCTGTCACCGTTGGGGTAAGCCACAGCGGGTTCAACGGCGGATCGGGCTTCCCGTGATCGGTCACGAGTTGCGCGATCAACATCGCCCCGTGGCTGCTCCCGACGAGTTCCGAGTCTCCCGGATGGGTATACACCTGGACGATCTCGATCCGAAGGGAAGTCACCAGTTCGCCCCCGTCTCGAATCAGTTGCCAGCCTCGTTCGACGCCTTTGCGGATACTTGGGGCATGGGCACTGGTCCGAAAGTCACTCTCGGCGGGGTAGACCACCTCAACTGACTCAATGGCGGGATCGAACAGCGTCTGAAAATCGAATCTGCCGAAACTCGCCGGATATCGACCGCTCGAATTGAGATGGTGGTCATAGCGGCCGGAGACCGGCTCGCGGATGGTCCAGCGTTCCACGGTCAGTCCCCGTAGGGAATGGAGTTCACAATAGTTTACTTCTTCCCGAACCGCATCATCCCCCGCAGCATCTGCGTCAGCCCCCGCCAGCGTGCGCCGAGCGTGCGGCCGTGGGCCATGACCAGCATTCCGCCGGTGATGTCGGCGACGGCGGGGTTGGCGTCGAGCGCCGCGTCGACGTGCGGGCGGAAGGTGCCGCCCCGCACGCTCACCACCTGCGGGGTGGTCATCCCCAGCAGCCCCTCGTCGCCCTGCGTACTCCCCCACCCGCTCGCCCCCCGCCCGCCGAACGGCGTGCCCGGATGCCCGGCCGGGGCGATGGTGTCGTTCACCATCACCGCCCCCACCCCCAGCCGGGCGGCCAGTCCCTCCGCGGCGGCGGTGTCGCGGGTGAACACGGCGGCGGTCAGCCGGAACGGGCTTTCGGCGGTCAGGGCGAGGGCTTCATCGAGCGTGTCGAACGGCTGCACGGCGAGTCGTGGGGTGAAGGTGGATTCGCGGCGGGCGGGGTGGCCTTCTGGTGGGGAGATGATGAGGCCCCGACGACCCGGCCCTTGCTCGGACCTGTTAGCCCGAAGCGCAAACGAGGGGCCCGCCCCTTCACCGGTAGCAACCCTGGTTGGGCCCCCGCGTGCGCCGAGGGCGAACCAGTCGGTGTAAATCAACCACACCCCCCCCAGCCCCAACAACC
>JANNDF010000836.1:0-1421 GCA_031387445.1 Planctomycetia bacterium | reverse complement strand
TCCCGGCGGTCGGCCGGGGTGAGGTGGAGACGGTTCATCGGTCGGCCCACGCCGAGATACGGGGCGGGCGACACTGGTTACTTTAGCCGTGGCACAATCCGACCGACCGACGCTTCCGCCTTAGCCGGGAGGTATCTAGGCTGAGGGAGAGCGTCTGGGTCCCCCGGCCGTTGGCCTGGGCTGAGGGAGGGCGGCCCTTCGGGCCTGATTGTTGAGGCCCGAAGGGCCGTGCTTCCTCAGCCCAGGGCAAAGCCCTGGGAACCTTGGGGAATCGTTTCGCCTACAATCGCCCTCACCCTCCCCGAGGCTCCCTCATGCGCCGGCCGCTCTCCCTGCTCGCCGCTCTCCTCATCACTTGCCCGCTGCTCGCCGCCGACTACCCGACGCACACGATCAAGTCCGACGCCCTCACCCTCACCGTCTACCTGCCCGACGCCGAGAAGGGGTTCTACCGCGGCACGCGGTTCGACTGGTCCGGCGTGTTCGGCGTGCAGTTCGGCAAGCACAAGCTGTTCGGCCCGTGGAAGGGGACGCACGACCCGGCGAACAACGACGACATCGTCGGCCCGTGCGAGGAGTTTGGGAATTCATCGCCGCTCGGGTATGACACCGCCAAGCCGGGCGAGACGTTCGTGAAGATCGGCGTGGGCGAGTTGGAGAAGGCGAAGGACGAGAAGTACAGCTTCTTCGGCAAGTACAAGATCGCGAAGCCGGGCGAGTGGAAGGTGACGACGACCGACAGCAAGGTGACGTTCGAGCAGAGCCTGAGTGCGGCGAGCGGGTACGGGTACAAGTACACCAAGATCGTGGCCGTGCAGGACGCCGAGGTGCGGATTCAGCACGTCCTCGAAAACACCGGCAAGCTGGCGATCAACACCGACTGCTACAACCACAACTTCTTCAACGTGGACGCCGACCCGGTGGGCAAGAACTACGAGTTGGACTTCGGGTTCACGCCGAAGGCCGACGCCCCGAAGGAGCGGTGGAAGGAGCTGGTGAAGCTGGACGGCAAGACGCTCTCGCTCACCGGCCCGCTGGACAAGGGGAGCATCTTCGCCGAGGTGGGCGGGCACGGCACCACCGACGCGAAGGAGAACCGCATCACGATGAAGCACAGTCCGACCGGGGTAAGCGTGCGGGTGACGGGCGACAAGCCGCTGAAGAAGGTGAACGTGTGGGGCATCGGCAGCACCCTTTGCCCGGAGCCGTATGTGGCCCTCGACATCGCCCCCGGCAAACGGGCCGTGTGGAGTTGGACCTACGAGTTCAGCAAAAAGTAGGGCCAACGGTGTAGGTCGCGGTCGAACTCCTCCCGCAGGGAGCGTGAGGCCCGACGACCAGTTGCCGAATGGTCGGGCCTCTGCTGGCTGGGTGGTTCGCCGTCGGGCCTCGCTCCCGCTCCGCGGTCGCTCGACCACGAC